>DASWTM010000062.1:0-19430 GCA_036402115.1 Chryseosolibacter sp. | reverse complement strand
CCCGTTGTCGATCTATTTCAAAACATATTTCGATGCAGGTGTTGTCAAAAACTATCCTGACTATGAGAACCTTCAAATCAACACTACGCTTTCCGACAAGTTGATCGCGGGTGGCGGCTTTGGATTTGATATCGTTGGGTCTTACGACATTGTACTTCGTCTCGAGTACAGTTTTAACATCGAGCGCGAGCATGGATTTTTCTTCCACCTCAAGAAAGAATTCTAGTACTTCCAGGGTCTCTTCTTTCCCTTTTTGTCGTAGCGAAACCACTCCCCTACACGTTTCCCGTTCTGATAATTTCCGCTGTACTCGAGATGACCTGATTCATTATAGAATTCCCAGTATCCGTGCTCTTTTCCTTCTTTGTACGAACCTTTCTGACTTAATATGCCATGCTCATTGTAAATTAAAACCTCACCCTCCGGCAATCCATTTGAATAATTGACGAGGCGCTGAGGCTTGCCATTTTTAAAGAAGTATTTCCATTGGCCGTCATACTGGCTGTTCGTGTATTTCCCTTTTCGTTCAAGCGAGCCGTTGTCATGAAAATACCATGAGGAATCCTGAAGTAAGCCTTCGCGCCAGTTCTCAATTGCCTGCACACTTTTATTTGAATAGTAATACTCAACTCTTCCGTGAAGACTTCCGTTGACGAAAAATTCCAGTGCCATTAATTGACCCGATGGATAGTAGTATTTCCACTCACCTTCTTTCACCCCACTCAATTTCTTCCCCTCTGCTTTCAGGACCTTGTTAGAATAATGATCTTGATATAAGTCCTGACTATATCCATAAAGGTTCATCGTCAATAATACCAGCACAAATATTTTCCAGTGCATCATGGCTTCTTTAATTTCCTCGGCAGAGTAAAAATACAGCCATTAAAGCTTTTTCCACCATACTATTTTTTGTTCTGACAACAACGTGTCATTCGCAAAACAGTGAAACAACTATGGGTGCAAGGGCGCTTGGTATGGCTAATGCAGCATCATGTGCGGGCGATGAATGGGCTATGTTCAATAACATAGGCGGACTATCTAAAGTAAGTCATCTGACAGCTGCATGTTCTAAATATGTCATTCCATCGTTTAAACCCTTCAATCGTCTCGCAGCCGTATTCGCTGTTCCGGTGAAGCTAGGAGTCGCTGGCGCGGGCTTCTTTCGTTTTGGGGACGACCTTTACAGTGAACAACTGATAACAGTTGGATACTCAAACCAGTTCGGAATCGCATCGCTTGGCGTGAAAATGAATTATATCCAATATCATGCGGAAGGATTCGGGACCAAATCAGCCCTCGCGTTTTCTTTTGGCGGTATTGCTGAACTCACACCCACATTTTCAATCGGTGCGTTCGCGGACAATATCAATCAACCCAGGCTATCTTCAGTAACTGATGAACGGATTCCTGCACGATTTAAGGTAGGCACTGGCTTCAAACTGAGTGAAAAGGTTTTCGCAACCGCTGAACTTCAGAAACAATCGACCGATTCACCCGTAGTGCGGGCGGGACTCGAATACGAAGTTCATAAAAAATTTACAGCACGCACAGGCTTCAACCTGAATCCGCAGTCAGCGTTTGGTGGTATCGGATTCAAGCTTCGAAAATTCAAGCTCGATTATGCCATTCAATTTCATGAGTTACTGGGAGCAGCTCATCAAGCTACGGTAATAGCTTCGTTACAAAAAAAGAAATGATCATGTGGCGCGTAGCAATTCTAATCTTTCTCGTCTTACCTGTCTACCCACAAGACAAACAGGCAGATTTCAATCGCGTTGCCGATGAACTGATCACGCTTGAGAACGATGATGATGAAACCGACCTCGAATCACGATATGAAAATCTCACGTTGTTATTGTCAAATCCGGTCAATCTCAACAAGCTTTCAGCAGATGACTTGAGACAATTTTATTTTCTAAGCGAATACCAGATCCAGCAATTCATAAAATACAGAAGGGAACAAGGGGAATTGTTGTCAGTTTATGAGCTTCAATCGATCCCCGGATTCGATCCAAATGCTATCGCCACCCTTGCGCCACTTGTCAGAATAGAAGAGCAGGCGGAGCGAATCAATCTGTCGTTGCCAAAGCGAATGATTTCCCGGGGAAACTCGTACCTGATGATGCGCTGGGAAAAGACCTTAGAAAAAAAAACGGGATATAGCACGTCAGATTCAGGTCAACGTTACCTTGGCTCAGATCAAAAAATATTCACCCGATTTCGGAGCGCCATTCCCAATGACTACAGCATCGGGTTCACGCTCGAAAAAGATGCGGGTGAAAAAATTCGATGGGATCCTCAAAATCGAAGATTCGGTGGTGATCACAGTTCCGCTCACGTCCAATTGATCAACAAGGGCCGATTAAAAAACGTGATCCTCGGTGACTACCAGGCGCAGTTTGGACAAGCAGTTGTGCTTGGAGGCTCTTTTGGTCTTGGCAAGGGTGCAGAGACGATTACAACGGCACGAAGAACAAACATTGGCTTTGTTCCGCACGCGTCAGCCGGTGAATCAGGCTTTTATCGAGGCATAGCGGCAACATACGATATCCTTAAACATGTTCGGCTGTCAGCATTTATTTCAGCTATCAAACGTGATGCTTCACTTCAGGAAAATGAAAATGGAAAGACCGTCTCCGCGTTTCAATATAGCGGATTGCATCGAACGGAAAATGAATTATCCAACGAGCGAAACACGAGTGAGACAAGTTATGGCACCATTCTCCACTATCGACTTGAAAACTTCGATGCGGGCATAATTCTCCAGCGCGTTCAATTCAGTAATTGGGTTGAAGGAAATCCCACAGTTTATAATCAGTTTGCCTTCGCGGGCGTATCGACCATAAACAGTTCGGTTTTTTACAACTACACCGTCAGCAACATTTGCCTCTTTGGAGAAGTCGCCCATTCCTTCACCCGCGGTAGCGCAATTCTGACGGGATTACTCGGGTCACTTACTCCTGCTTTTGATGTGTCTATTGTCTATCGTAAATATGATCGGGATCATGTTTCGTTCTACGCTAATCCATTTTCTGAAAATACGCAGCCGCAAAATGAAACAGGCGTGTACTGGGGCTTGCGCTACAAATGGAGTCGAAGATGGAGTCTTGCTGCATATGTGGATCTGTTTCGCTTTCCGTGGCTTGCGTTTAGGCGTTATTCGCCTTCGGCTGGATATGAGTGGCTCGGGCGGCTAACATTCCAGCCTTCGCGAAAAATTTCACTCTTCGCTCAAATGCGCCAGGAACTTAAACCAAGGAACACTTCGGAGGAGACAACGCAGTACCTATTGGCTGACGGCATCAAACAAAACTGGTGGGCCTCGATGAGCTATGCTGAAGGAATTCTCCGAATGCGAACGCGGGTCCAATACAGTACCTATGAATTCAACGGGAAGCAAACCGATGGCATTGTACTTCTTCAGGGGCTGGGATTCGAAGTTGGAAAATTTCAGATCTCCGGACACTATGCGTTGTTCCAGACGCAAGACTTCGACAATCGCCAATACGTCTATGAAAATGATGTTTACCTGGCGTTTTCACTTCCCTTCTATGACGGCACGGGCAGTCGAAGCATGCTGATGCTTCAATATTCGTTGTCAAAAGCATTGTCATTCTACCTCAGATACAGTCGCAGCTATCTTTCCGATCGCGAAGAACTGGGATCCGGACTGGAAACAATCAATGGAAATACGAAGAATGATATTAAATTTCAGACGGTTTTCAGATTTTAGATAAGATGCACGCAGTTAATCAAATCACTCCCGAAGTTCTATTGGTCATGTGTATTGGAGGAATTGCCTTCATCCTTATCTTTAAAGCTATTTTCCGCAAGAAGCCCTAGTGTGTGTCAAATCCATCGATGAACGGAATTTTTCTTAATTTTAAGTGAGTTCCTGCCTGTCGAACTACATTTACTATTCCGGGTTCGGCAGTATTCACCTCCGGCTTATACCCTTTTAAGACTAAACTATACTATGAAAACGAAACTAGCTGCCTTGGCATTTTTGCTCGCGACAACTACAGTATTCTCACAAGTGACCAAAAAAACACTCGAGCTTCCCGAATTCAAAAGCATCTACGTGAACTCGAACTATACGGTGTATTTGAAACAAACTAACAAACAAGAGGTCAATGTCGAGGCACTCACGGAAATCTTTTCAGCCAGCGACATAAAAGTGGAAAATGGCGTGCTGTTGATCAACATCGAGCGCAAACCCGAAAATCCGAATAAGAGTCTGTGGGCAAAAATCGATGACATCAAATTGAATCCTACGATGAAGCTTTACATCAGCATGAAGAACATTGATGAACTTCAGGTCAACAGCAATGGTAAGATCATCTCTGAAAATTCTCTTGCTGCCAACAACCTCAATTTGGCAGTGAACGGTAATGGAAGTATGGACCTCGATATCAAAGGTGACGTCATCAAAGCAGAACTCTCAGGCTCCGGCAATCTGGCGTTACGTGGTTATGCGTCTTCTATTGACGCGTTGGTGAGTGGATCAGGATCCGTCAATGCCTTTAACTGTCCGCTTGAAAATGCCAAGGTTAAGGTAACGGGCTCCGGCAGTTGCGAATTGAATGTAACGAATACGATTGACGCTATGGTACTCGGCAGTGGCCAGGTGAAGCACAAGGGAAACACCAAGAACACGCAGAAGAAAGTATACGGGTCAGGAAGCGTAGACCGTGCTTACTGAACGACCTGGATTAAATGTAACGTACTTAAAGCGCATGAACTTGCGCTTTTTTTGTTTTAAGTATATGTTATAACGACTAATATGACATCGGCAGAACGCGAAAACGGCTGTAAACGCAAGAAATAAGGGCAGAAATGTGAAAAAAGAGCAAAAACCGCTTGCTCCTTGTTATCATTATTTTTTTATTACCTTTAACTTGTTAATTGATTTAATCTTTCTCTGTGCCTCATCAATTTCATTGTGTCGTTCCAGTCAAAGTTTGTCAGTTTTCGTAAATCATTTTCTCATTTATTTTTCAAAACAATGAACATTTATGTTGCCAACATCCCTTTTAAGGCATCCGAACAGGAATTGAAGGGATTATTCGAAGAGTATGGCGAAGTTTCTTCAGCCAAAATCATCATGGACAAAGTAACTCAGCGTAGTCGCGGTTTCGGTTTTATCGAAATGGCTGACGAAGCTGCTGGACGCCAGGCGATCACAAGCCTGAACGGATTCAACTTCTTAGGCAAAACACTTGTAGTAAACGAAGCTCGACCAAAAACTGACGCCCCTCGCGGTGGCGGTGGTGGCGGTGGCTACAGAAGTGGTGGTGGCGGTGGCGGTTTTAACCGCAGAAGCAATAACAACGAATATTAATTCATACGAATTTATAAAAATCAGAAGCTGTCTCGTGAGGGGCAGCTTTTTTTTGGCTCATGGGTAACGTGAGTTTTTTCGGGTTCGTGAGACGTTATGTTTGCTGGACCAATGACGAAGGCATTGGGCATTGGGCATTAGTTCGACAGCGTTTCAACAGGCAGTTGTTTGAGGCAACCCGTTCGACAACGCAGTTCTTGAGAACGGTGACCTTTAATCAATCACGCCAGACTAATGCCTCATTCCAAATGCCTAATGCCAAGTAATATTGAATATAGCCTGAAACATTACAACGGCTTGGCTGCTGTTCGCCTTCTTCGTTTCTTGAGGTAAATAAACCTCCTATGAAGAAAAGCCTTGTATTTCTCTTTGTGCTCGCCACGCATTTGGCGCTCAGCCAGGCACTCGACTCCAGTTTCTTTTCAATTGATAGTCTTGAATCAAGTTTCAAGTATCAAACTGGCGAAATCAGATTCGACAATGGCATTGGGCAGATTCACGTTCCAAGAGGGTTCCGGTACCTCGATTCAAAACAAGCAGGCATTGTACTTCAAGATCTCTGGGGAAATCCGGATGGCGGTGGCACACTCGGGATGCTTGTCCCCGAAAACATCGGACTGCTTGCCGATAATTCGTGGGCCTTCATTATCACCTATGACGAAATGGGATATGTGAAGGATGATGATGCAGATGAGATTGATTACGATGAGCTGCTGGAAGAAATGCAAACCGATATAACAGCAGAGAACGAAGAGCGCATGAAAGCAGGATATGATAAGCTGAGCCTGGTAGGATGGGCATCAAAACCATATTATGACGCAGACAAAAAAGTGCTGCACTGGGCAAAGGAAATCAAGTTCGGAGAAAATGAGTTCAACACGCTGAATTATAACGTTCGTGTTCTTGGAAGAAAAGGCGTGGTAGTACTGAATGCAGTCTCATCCATGAATGAACTGGCGCAAGTACAGGCCAGCATTGACCCTGTGTTGTCTTCTTTTACGTTTGCTGATGGATATGCTTACTCGGATTTCAATCCGGAAATTGATGAAGTAGCTGCATGGACCATCGGTGGTCTCGTAGCTGGTAAAGTTTTGGCGAAAGTAGGCGTGTTCGCATTCCTCCTGAAATATTTGAAGTTTATCGTTATCGGAATTGGGGCGCTGGCAACCGGTGCGTGGAAGTGGTACAGACGGAAAACTGAATTGCCTGAAGTGAGGAACATTGAGGAAACAACGAAGTAAAATTAGGAATTAGGCATTAGGAATTAGGCATTAGAGAGAGAGCGCATGGTTCGCGGTGTCGGCATTGAGTTTCTGTTGACGGTATGTCAATAACCCTTGACCAATAACGGGTACAAATAGATCTTCCAAAGTCGCTGATACGTTAACCTGCAACCAGCCAATGCCTAATGCCAAATGCCTAATGTCTTTTTTCGTGTCATTTTAATTAGCTATTGCCATAATTTTTAAGTAAACTTTGTATACACTAAAATTTATGGCTTATGAGTGTCATCACCGATGTTGAAAGGTGGGGTAACAGTCATCGCCCTGGCTTTCTTGATATTTTCCGAATGATCCTGGGTGTGTTCATCACCTACAAAGGACTTCATTTTATAACACACATGGATGAACTTGAAAACACTACCGCTGGTATCAATGTGTGGTTTGCGGGCGCATTTATTTCGCATTATGTAATCTTCGCCCACATTCTTGCTGGGCCATTGATCGTTGCTGGTTTGTTTACCCGCATCGCCTGCGCATTGCAGGTTCCAATCCTGATTGGGGCAGTGTTTCTGGTGAACTATCCGAAAGGATTATTTTCCGTTGGCAATCACATGGAGCTCGAGATCTCACTTATGGTCCTTGTTGGATTATTTGTATTTATGATTTTTGGAGCAGGAAGATTTTCGATCGATGCCATTAGAAGACGAGAAATGGAAACGATTCATTAGAATTTCACACCTAACCGAACCTAAACCGAAAGGGCATCCCAAACAGATGCCCTTTTCTTTTATATTCACGGAAAAAAAGACTGTGAGCCATTACGTGATCGGCATTGACATCGGAACAGGAAGCACAAAAGCTTTGGCGATAAACACAGCCGGACAGACCATCGGATCAAGCCAGGTGCACTACGAAATGCAAAATCCACTCCCTGGTCATTGCGAGCAAAATCCGTTGACAGTTTGGGATGCCTTTGTCACCTGCATCAAAAGAATTACAACAGAGCAGAAGTCAGCACCCGAAGCGCTCGTGCTCAGTACTGCCATGCACAGCGTAATACCAGTTGATGCTGAGGGGAACGCAATCCACCCGATGATCATTTGGGCCGATAATCGAAGCGCCAGTATTGCTAAACGAATGCGTGAATCAGCCCTTGGTGAGATCCTGTACGAACAGAATGGAACACCGCTTCATGCGATGACACCGTTATGCAAAATTCAGTGGCTGAAAGAGAACAACCATAAAATTTTCACCAGCGCAGCCCGGTTCATTTCTATTAAGGAATTTATCTGGTTCAAGCTGTTTCATGATTTTCAAGTCGACCATTCAATCGCATCGGCAACCGGATTGATGGATATCGTTTCGTGCAAGTGGAGTTCAAACGCGCTTTCCTTGCTTGACATTGATGAAAATCGCCTTTCACAGCTCGTACCAACGAATTATAAACGAAGTAATGTCGCTCTTGACGTATGCAGTCAACTTGGAATCACATCACGAACCATAATCATCAGCGGAGCAAGTGATGGATGCTTTGCAAACCTCGGAAGTTTCGCGACCGACCCGGGCATTGCAGCACTAACAATCGGAACAAGTGGGGCGGTTCGCGTTGCGAGCACTCACCCTGTATACAACTTTAAAGCAATGACATTCAACTATCGATTGGATGATAAAACATTCATCTGTGGAGGCCCGACCAACAACGGGGGGGTTGCTTTACGTTGGTACGTGACGAACTTCCTCAAGCTTCCCTTGACAACCGCGGATGACTACAACCGTGTTTTAACGACCATCAACGCTGCGCCCCCAGGTTCGGATGGATTGATCTTCCTTCCATACCTTTTTGGAGAACGGGCTCCCATCTGGAACAGCGAAGCATCAGGCGTATTCTTTGGAATCAAGAGCCATCACAAACAGGAGCATTTCACCCGCGCGGTAGTCGAAGGAATATCGCTGGCGCTGTATGACATTGTCGAAAATCTCATCGCAGGAGGATCCACCATAAAGCAACTTCATGTAAGCGGAGGATTTGTGCGCTCATCAGCCTGGCTTCAGATTCTTGCTGACATTTTTAATATTAAGGTCTGCTTACTGAACACCGATGATGCATCCGCGATAGGCGCTGCTTTATTGGGATTGAAAGAAACAAACTTGGTCAGTGACATCAACTCACTTAAGCCAAGAACTATAAAAGAAGTTTTGCCTCAAAATTTCAATAGGGATGTGTACATGCGAAACTTTGAAGCGTACCGAAAAGTATACAATTGCACTAAAGAACTAATGATCTAATTATGGAAATCGGATTAGTCGGACTAGGAAAAATGGGCTTCAATCTCGCCCAGAATATTCACAATCATAAACACCAGCTAAAAGCATTCGACCTGAATACTTCTTTTTTGCAGGCGATTGGCAAGAAGGGTGTTGAAACTGTAAGTTCCCTCGATACACTTGTAAAATCATTTTCAGGTCGAAGAGTGATTTGGTTGATGATCCCCGCAGGAATTGCCGTGGACAAAACAATTGAAACCTTGAAGCCGCTCCTTAAAGCTGGGGACATCTTAATTGATGGGGGAAATTCGAATTACAAAGATTCCATACGAAGAGCGTCTGATCTCGCTGCATCACAGATTCATTTCCTCGACTGCGGAACGAGTGGCGGAACGGAGGGCGCACTTCATGGAGTCTGTGCAATGGTTGGAGGAGACAAAGAAGCGTTTACTGTTTGCGAGCCTTTGTTTCGAGATATCGCTTTACCGAATGGATACTTATACTGTGGTGCATCCGGTGCAGGTCACTTCGTGAAGATGATTCACAATGGGATCGAATACGGAATGATGCAGTCCATCGCTGAAGGGTTTGAAGTGATGCAGAAAAGCAATTTCAACCTCAACCTGAAAGAAGTTGCTGGTGTTTGGAATCACGGTTCAGTCGTTCGCAGCTGGCTGATGGAATTAACGGAGAATGCATTGTCAAAAGATCCGAACCTCGATTCAATCAAAGGTGTGATGCACTCATCAGGAGAAGGCAAGTGGACGCTTGAACATGCACTCGAAAATCAAATTGCAACACCTGTCATAGCCCTTTCGCTGCTAATGCGCTATCGTTCGCTGCAAGAAGATACGTTTTCAGGAAAAATTGTCGCTGCCTTGAGAAATGAGTTTGGAGGCCACGCAGTCGAGAAAAAATAAAATGTGCGCACGGTATGTGCGCAGGTGTTTAGGTGCTCATGTGTTCATGTTGGGTGATTACTAACGTACGATGCCGATGATTGGTAGAGCTCTTCTGAGGATGTTAGCGTGGACAAATCTTCCAAACCAACGGACCTTAACACTTTAACACCTTAATACAACCTACCAAGGCTATTCGTCCAAAGACGATACGTCACCCACACACCCACATGAGCACACGACCACATGCGCACCCGAGCACACCCTCACGCTCGCTCAAGCTTCATAATCGTTAACTCCGGTGGCATGCCGATTCGTCCCGGATATCCGAGATAACCAAATCCACGGTTGACATACAGATATTGGTTGTCTTGCTGATACAATCCTGCCCACTGCTTGTAGGCGTATTGTGACGGACTCCACTTGAAATTTCCGATCTCAACACCGAACTGGAATCCGTGTGTGTGACCCGAGAATTGCACATCGATGTCTTTGTAAAGTGGCCTCACTTGTGCATCCCAATGACTCGGATCATGGGACAATAGCAACTTGACAGCAGCCTCTTCTGTTCCCTTATGTGCAAGATTAAGTTTGCCATATTTCGCGAACCTTCCTCCTCCCCAGTTTTCATTGCCCAGGATGGCCAGCTTTTCACCTCCTTGTTCGATGATATGATTCTGGTTCATCAATAGGTTGAAATTCATTAATCGATGAGCTTCGATCAGATCCTTAAAGTTTGCACGCTTTGCATCAATTGTTCGCCAGTTGTGGTAGTCACCGTAGTCATGGTTCCCGGTCACGGAAAAGACCCCTAATGGTGCTCTAAATTTATCGAAGATATCGATGTAGTCTTTAACCTCTGCAGCCTCATTGTTTACGAGGTCTCCGGTGAAGAAAATCAAATCGGGTTTTTCCTTCAACAACATTTCTACTCCGCCCTTCACAGCAGTCTTGTTAAAGAAGCTTCCGGAGTGAATATCCGAGACATGTCCAATGGTTAGGCCGTCAAAAGATTTCGGGAGGTTGGGCAACTTTACGGCTACTCGCTTAACGCGATAGTCGTGTGCACCGGAGATGATTCCGTAAGCCATAGCACCAAACGGAATTGCAGAAGCTACAAGTGCAGTCTTTGCAAGAAATTCGGATCTCGGAATTGCCGGACCCGCTAACTTCTCCGGCTCCGGATTATAAAACATATTCGCAACCCAGCGGATGCCACGTTGAAGATCATCCACAAACACGAAAATGATTCCAAAGAATTTTGAGAAGTATGTGGCGAATAGTCCAGTCAGAATCCAGTTTCGAAGCGATGTCGAGATTTTGTATGGATCAGCAAACGTCCACCAGGCAAGCGCGAAAATGCATACAAGAGTGGGAATCCAAAAGCCATAACGGACGCCAGTTTTCCATCCGGGCGACCAGTTTTTACTAACTGATAACACGGCCTGAAACAGGTAGTAATCTACCAGCAGAAAGAAGATCAGGAAAAATAAGAAGGTCATGATTCTGGGTTGCATATAAAGCAAGAAAGTCGCCTTACGGTATAAGACGACTTTCTCTACATTTTAGTTCATTAATTCAAAGCTACCGCACCATCTGCCTCAGGAGCCTCATTCGTGCGTCTTCCAAAGATTCTCTCCTTCAATTTCGTTACAAGAAGATACATTACGGGCACGAGGATCAGCGTGAGGAACGTTCCGAAGATGAGTCCAAAGATCATTGTCCACGACAATGGTTTCCAGAACGCTGCATTGTCGCCACCAAAGTAAATGTGTGGATTAAATTCAGAGAACAAGGTGACGAAGTCCATGTTCAGGCCGACTGCCAGCGGAATCAAACCTGTCGTTGCAGCAAGGGTAGTCAGAATAACCGGAGTCATACGTGTCTTCGCAGCTTCGATAATCGCCTCGTATAGCGGCATACCTTGTGACCGCAATAACTCGGTAAACTCCACCATCAAAATTCCGTTTCGCACAACCAATCCGGCAAGCGCCATGATGCCAACACCCGTCATGATGATCGAGATCTCCATCTTGAATAAGGAAAATCCGATCAACACACCGATGATACTGAAGACAATCTCGAGCAGAATGATCACGGGTTTACTAACCGAGTTGAACTGAACAACCAGGATCATGAACATCAAACCAAACGCAAGGCCGAAAGCAAGTCCAAGGAATGCCATCGTTTCTGCCTGCTCTTCCTGCTCACCTGTCATCTTCACGGTGACGCCATCCGGCACAGGGAAGTTGTTAAGACGATTCTGGATATCAGCCACGACTTCGTTTGGATTAAATCCACCGAGCACGTTCGACTGAAGGGTGATCACGCGCTTCTGGTCGATACGCTTAACGCCTGCGTAGCTGTTTGCATATTCAATCGTACCAATCGCTGACAACGGTACCTGACGAACGATTCCACCCGAACCCATATCGCGATAAGTGATTGGCAAGTTGATCAGTGCGTTGATATCGTTACGCTGGCTCTCTTTCACACGAAGTTGGATTGGGTAATCATCGTTCTCATCTTTGAACTTCGACACCTCTTTTCCATAAACCGCTGTGTTCAATGCCATGCCGATCGCTGCCGTTGAGATTCCTTCACGATTGGCTTTCTCACGGTCAATATTGATCACGATCTCCGGCTTATCGCTCTGGAAATCAGATTTCAGTTCTTCGACACCTGGTACCTGTGCATTGACGAGGTAGCGCTGCACCTGATTGGCTGTCTTTACGAGTTGTTCGAAATCATCACCAGCAATTTCAATATTGACTGGCTTACCAGTAGGGGGACCGTTGGCTTCTTTATCAACAGCAATCTCTGCTCCTTTGATGCCCTTTACTGCTTCGCGAATCTCGTCCATGTACTGACTTGTCGAAACACCGTTTCGCTCAGAGAACTTAACAAATGCCACCGACACTTTTCCCAGATGGGAGCTTGCCTGATTTCCTGCATCGAAAGGATTGTCACTTGCTCCGATCGCAACGTTGGAGATAATGGATTCAACAACCGGGTTGTCTTTACCCATCACCTTAATAATTCTGTCTTCCACCACGGCCGTGATTGAATCGGTCACTTTTGTATCCGTACCAATCGGCATCCTCACGTAAGCGTAAATAAAGTTTGGATCGCCTCCGGGGAAAAATACTACACCAGGTTGTCTGATGGCAGTAAACACAAGACTGAAGATGAAAAGGAATACGACTCCAACAACAATCCAGATTGGTCTGTAAGCGGTGAGACACCACGTGATCAACCTTCTATATCCATTCTGCACTTTTGGCCAGGTCGAGGTCTGGAAGTTCGAAATCACGCGGTTCAGTACAAAGTGATTTAACACATACAACAAGTAGATGAAGACGATAAAGTTTCCTAATCCAAAGGCGATCATGTAAGACACCAACGCAATGCCGGCAAATGTCACTGAAGTCACTTTGAATCCTTTCGTCACTTTTGGTTTTTCATGCTCATCATGAGCGTGCGGTTTCATGAAGTCTGCAGCGAAAACCGGGTTGATGATATACGCCACGAACAGGGAAGCCAACAAGGCAACGATAAGGGTGATCGGCAGATACATCATGAACTTACCGATTACACCAGGCCAGAACGCCAATGGAATAAACGGTGCAAGTACCACCAGCGTACCTGTCAATACGGGCAAGAACACTTCACCTGCAGCAATTTTCGCAGCCTTACGGATCGGCACTTTGCCATTGTCAAACACGCGGTGCGTATTTTCAATTACCACGATCGCATCGTCCACCACAATACCGAGCGCAAGGAGGAACGAGAACAGCGTCATCATGTTCAACGAAAAACCAATTCCCGGGAACACAAGGAACGCGATGAAGCTCGAGATGGGTACCGACAATCCAACGAAGATGGCGTTTGTCACTCCCATGAAGAACATCAAAATGATGGTTACTAGCACGAAACCGATGATAATCGTGTTGATCAGATCGTGAAGCGTTACGCGCGTGTTGTCAGACTGGTCAGCCGTAATGGTTACATCAAGACCGTTTGGAAGAATCCCGTCCTGGTACTCCGCAACGACTGCACGGATGTTGTCAGAAGCATCGATGAGGTTCTCCCCGCTTCGCTTGATAATGTTCAGGGTGACCACATTCTTCTTGTCAAGACGTGCGTAGCTTTCCTGTTCTTTGTGTGAGTCTGAAACCTCAGCAATATCCTTCAGATAAATCTTTCCGCCACGAATCGATCCAATCACGGTGTTGCCGATTTCTTCCGCACTTTTGTATTCACCGGTCACGCTGAGTGATCGCTTCATGCCAGCAACACCAAGCTGACCACCCGGGATAAGGACGTTTTCGCTTCCCACGGCCTGCTGAATGTCGCTGAAATCAACACCCGCCAATGCGGCCTTATACATATCCACATTGATCTGGATTTCGCGATCAAGTGCACCAACAATATCGACTCTCCTGATTTCTTTCACCGCCTCAAAACGATCCTGCATCAGTTCCGCATAACGCTTTAACGTCTTCAGATCGTAATCACCTGAAAGGTTTACGAACATGATCGGCACTTCCGAGATATCGATATCCATCACCACGGGGTCATCTGGCAAATCACTTGGCAGATCAGGTTTCGCTTTGTCAACGGCATCCTGAACTTCGCGCTTCGCCTCGGTAACGTCAACGTCAGTTTCGAATTCAATGATGACGTTCGAGAAATTCTGAATTGAGTTACTCGATATTTTTTTCACACCCGCGATAGACTTCACCTGCTTTTCAATTTGCTTGGTGATCAGGTTTTCAAGATCGGTAGGTGAACCAGGATATGGTGTCGCTACATAGATCTGTGGGAAAACTACTTCGGGAAAGTTTTCCTTCGGCAATCGAAGGTATGTTATAATACCCATCAAGCAGATGAGCACGGTAGCAACGTAAATCGCCACCTTATTATCAATCGCCCAACTGGTTGGTCTAAATTCTTTTTCTATGTCTTGCATAAATTCGGCTTTGAGGTTCCGGAATTCTCTTAGATTTTAATATTGTCTCCATCATTGAGGCCCTGGTAGCCAACGGTGATCACCTTGTCGCCTGCGTTCAATCCTTTCACCTGTGCCATGCCTCCGTAAACACCGTCAACCGTTACCACTTTGCGAACGGCAACCGTTCTGTTTCCTTTCGGTTCCGCGATGTAAACAACTTTTTCATCGTTGATTTCCTGGATAACATTGATCGGGATTACAAGCGCTTCATTGGCAGTGTGGAAAATCACCTTCGCAGTCGCGGTCATATTCGGACGAAGATCTGGGTCTGATGGAAGTTTTACCTCCACATCAAACGTGCGTGACAACGGATCGATCGTACGACCAGCGAAGGTAACCGTAGCAGGAATCTCACGATTCAACTCGGAAACGTTCACCAGCACTTTATTGCCCTTCTTCACTCGTGTTACGTACGCTTCGGAGATCTTCGCGGTTAACTTGAGATCAGCGCCATTCACAACACGTACCGCGGGCATTCCTGGAGCAACGTTCTCACCTTGCTTAATCATCATCGCATCGATAGTACCTGAGATCGTTGACTTGATCTTAGTCAATTCGTTTTGTTCTTGTAAAGAAGCAATTTGCTTTTCAAGACTTTCCTTTGATGTCTTGGCTTGAAGATACTGGACTTCTGTTCCAATTTTCTGGTTCCACAGGTTTTTCTGGCGCTCATAAACCGAAGTGGCAAGCTCAAGCTGAGATTTCATCGACTCAATGCTTCTCATGATGATTGAGTTGTCGATCTGCGCGATGGTCTGACCCTTAGAGACCTGGTCCCCTTCGTTTGCATAAACATGTGTAACGGTACCTGCAGCTTTGGCGCTGATCAAAATATTGTTCTCCGATTCAACGGTAGCTTGTGTCTGCACGTAGTGGTTGAATTTTTTCAGCGCGAGTTCAGTGACGCCCACATCCTTTGACTTAACATTCGAAGAATCAGGATTTTCTTTCGCGATCTCCTCTTCGAGCTTCGCGATCTCCTTGCTCAATTCTGCTTGTTCAGCTTTCAACGATTCAAGGCGCGCTTTTTTGTCATCTTCTTTTGTAGCAGCACTGCACGCTGCAAGCAAACTTGCAACAACCAGCACCGCCAAAGTGCGGTAGTAAAAATTTGATTTCATGTATGTAGGTTTTGTAGCGGTCATAAAAGTTTGTTGTTATTTATCTTGTGGGTTCTCAGGATTCAATTTTCCATAGGCCTTATCGAGATCAACCTTGGCCACGAGTGCATCATATAATGCCGCGTAGTAATTGATCTGTGCTTCACGCAATGCGCTTTCCGCTTCAGTCACTTCGAGATTCGACCCGACACCTTGCTCATATTTAATTTTTGTAACGCGAGCTACATTTTCGGCCAACTGCCTGTTAGCGGCTTGCGACTTTAGTGTATTCACCGCATTGAGATAGCTTATAGCGGACTGTTTAACCTGCAAGTCAATCGCAGACTTAAGACTCGTAAATCCATTCTCAATCTTCTGCATGTTCAGTTTTTCCTGCTGCAGGCGGTAGTTACGTTGAAGGCCGCTGAATAAAGGAATGTTTAGGGTCACACCAAAAGACGAAAACGAATACCATTTGTCAGGTCCGATACCGAACTCCGGAATCTCCTGAATGTTACTTTCTGTTTTAAACAAACCACCAATGTTTGGCGACTGCGTGGAATATCCAAGATTAGCAAAAGCAACTAGGCTTGGGAGTGACTCTGCATATTTGTTCTTGATGTTTAGCGCCTGAAGCTTACGATTCGTTTCAAGAATACTATAATCTGTGCGCTCTGAGTAATCCCATTTCTCGGCATAATTTGCAAGCAGATTTTCATCAACCTGTAACGAAGCAATATCGCCCTGAACATCGATGGTTTGATCCATCGGGTAATTCATCTGGAATTTTAACAATTGTAATCCGAGCTCCTGGAGGTTACGGAAATTATCGCGTTGCGCTTTCAGGTTGTTTGCTGTCACTTGAATGCGGTCTACATCAATCGCTTCTGCAAACCCATTTTCATTTAATGCTTTTGTTGTTCTTAACAGCGAATCCACACGCGCAATGTTGACATCAAACAACGTCACCCGATCTTTATTGATCAAAACGTTATAGTATGCCTTCGTCACTTGTTCGACTATGTTCTCTTTTGTCTGGGCATTGTTCTTCACCGACAATTCGCGATAGGCGTTTGCTGCCTGAAGCCCAACCAGGTAAGAACCATTGAACAATATCTGCGAGACCGTTACAGAAGCATTACCTGCAGACTTTAACTGAAAGAAGTTTTGAAGCGCGACAACGTCTCCTGCCTGGATACCTGGAATCGAACTGAGGTCGATGAATCCCTGCTGATCAGGATTATACTGAGAGAAAAAGCGTGGCAATTTCTGATTGTGCGTGATTCCAACGGAAGCGTCAATCTGCGGTAAACCGATACCACGCGTTTCTTTCACACGAGCATTTGCGATGCGCTCGTCAAGTGTTGCATTTTTCGCGTTTGCATTGTTGGCCAACGCATACTCCACTGCCTGTTCCAGCGTAAACGACTGACCAGTCGAATTCTGTTGCGCCTGAAGGAGCGATGGCGCGGCAAGAATAAGCGATACTAGCAGGTATATTTTTCTCATTTTATAGAATTGTTGAAGGTTGGTGATTATTAACGTCTTTGTATTTCTGGTAAAGCTTTCGTCCCTTGTCGGTAACTAGACCATAAACAAAATGGTCGAATATCTGCATCTGCACTTCCGTCAATCGAAACTGTTCGCGCGGAAAAATCGCTTCATCAAAGGCGATCTGCACTAATTCGAGGCGCATTGCTGCGATGATTTTGGTGTTGATCTCTGGCCGGAAGTATCCTTCCTCTATTCCCTGCTTCAGGTTTCTTTCTACGGAACTCCGGATGTGTTTGTTCTTATGATTAACCCATTCGTTCCAAGCTTTCGGATGATATTTTTGCAGGTCGAAAAGCAACGATGGATTCATATCCTGCATGTTTTGCTTCAAAAGAACGGATAGCTTCGCCAACTCATCGATGGCATTCTTTGCTGTATCACGAATCGCATCAAACTCACTTGCATGACGCTCCAGGTGGTTTTTACAGGCCATCGTCACGATGTCTTCCTTATCTGCAAAATGCTGGTACAACGTCTTCTTCGAAACCGACAGATGACGCGCAATGTCATCCATCGAAATACTTCTCACCCCGTATTTTGTAAACAGCTCTTCCGCTCCCTTTAAAATCTTGTCTTTGGTTTGGATGTCTTCCATAGGGCTGCAAAACTATGGAAACTTTTAACATATCAAAAGTTTCCAACGTTTCCTTTAACGGCACCGGATCGCTTTGGTTGAGTTAATTCGTCAATTTTTGCGTTAAACTTTCGGGAAGTGTACTTTCAAACGGTTGAAGTGTCTGAAGATGAATCCGAAGGAGATTTTTCCCGATAACACCACTTCTCCTTCATTTTTGCCTTAAACCGCTCTCGTTCCTCCGGTGTCATTTGAGAAAACTTATTATAATAGTGCTGTTTCCACCGCATGCTGTTCCGTGATCTGTCCTTTCCATGGAAGCCACCGAACAAAAGTTTCCCTAACAGTAGTAAGCCTAGCGCTTCCCAGAAGGTGATTGCGCGAAGATTGAAGATTGAAGGGATCAACCAGTTCCATAGCAACATCACAACCCAACCAAAGGCGATGACAAATACTATCCCGAGTATTGTCCATTTAATGATCTTTACTGCCTTGTTCATACCAATATCGTTATGCGTGTTCATAATTCGTCATACAGTTTCTGCAAACGCTTGCGCAATGCCAGGATTGCATAGCGCTTGCGTGAGAGCAATGTGTTAATTGAAACCCCTGTCTCTTCTGCTATCTCACGAAATCCTTTTTCTTCAATCTCGTTCTGAATGAAGATGGTTCGTTGATCCTCTGGAAGTTCATCCAGTGCCTCCATGATTTCTTCCCAAAGCATTTCTCTTAAATAAGAGTCTTCAGGCGTGTTACCTAGATCTGGAAGAATTTCGGAAAGCGTGATGGGTGTATCGTCATCGCTTCCCGCTTGAAACTCGAGGTCAGCGCGCTTTGGCCGTGCCGCATCACGTCTGTAACGGTCAATGATTTTATTTCGCGCTACGGAAAACAACCATGATGTCACGCGATCAAGGGAATCAATTGACTCAAAGCCTGCAACAAACTGAACGAAAACATCCTGCAGAATATCCTCAGCCTCTTCCGTAGAAGAAACGCGATTGCGAATAAAGCTCAGCAACCGGTCTTTTTCCTTCAGAAATGTTTCTTCCTTTATCTGCATGGCAAGGTCCATACCTGCTCTGTTTTACTCAGAGACGGCACGTCATCGTTATTATTTTATAAAACTTAAAAATTTATGTAAAGTTGGGAACCGCGACCAGAATTTCAGCATGATCTACGACAAGTTTGTGACAATTAATGGCAGCAAGCTATACTACGCAAAAACCGGCAGTGGCCCGAAGCAGTTGTTAATTTTCCATGGCTTCGGTCAGGATCTTTCCGTATTCGACTACTTAACTAAATCACTGGCAAGGCATTATACGTTTTACGTGTTTGACCTTTATTTCCATGGTAGAAGTGTGTGGGCGCACGATGAGATGACGCTCTCGAAAAAAGAATGGTCAGAAACCGTTGGACAATTTCTAACTGAAAACAATATCAATCGTTTTTCTGTTGGC
>DASWTM010000061.1:0-20450 GCA_036402115.1 Chryseosolibacter sp. | reverse complement strand
GCGATGACCGATTTATTGTATTGCTCGGCACCTTCAGTATCCTCAGCGAAAAAATTATTGCCGGTTTACAGGAAGAAATCCAATCACTATAGGACTTACGAAAATTTTCGTAACAAGTCTTGCTTAACATCCGTATAAGCTCTAAACTTGTATTACGAACTTCTTCGTATATGACTAAAGCTTCAATAAAACCCACCGAAAAAGAGCTGGAAATCCTTCAAATTCTCTGGAATCGAGGCCCTGTTGCTGTCAAGGACGTTCATGAAGCCATGGGGGGCGAGGCGGCTAACGGCTATACCACCATCCTTAAACTAATGCAGATTATGCACGAAAAAGGACTGGTAACACGCCAAAAAAACGGCAAGCTCCATCTATATAAGGCAGTACCAACGCAGGAGACTACCCGCCAGCAAATGGTCGACAAAATGATCCATACAATATTCGAAGGTTCAGCCATGCAATTGGTGATGAGCGCGCTGGGTAACAACAAATCTTCAAAGGAAGAGCTGCAACAGATAAAGCAATATCTCGAAAAACTTGAAGGAGGTGAGAAATGAACGCACTGATCAACATACTTCAACCATTCGCTGAGCCCCTGGGCTGGACGTTGTTCAACTCGCTATGGCAGGCCGCACTAGTCATCGCGATAGTAGTCTTAGTGCTTCGCCTCGTGCCGGTGAGGTTTTCGAAAACGCGATATGCTGTTTCCTGTGCAGGAATTGTTGTGATACTCCTTTCCAGCGCGATGACCTTCACGTTGCTTTTGAACAGTTCTGCGAAGCCTTCTCCGGCAGTAACATCATTTGTGGTGTCATCATCATTTGCCTCGAATGATACGCCACCTCAAAAATCCACATGGATACTAAAAACTGCCAGTGTTGCATTAGACGCAGTTGATGATAATATGTCGCTTATCCTGATCGCATGGAGTGTTGGAGCACTTGCATTTTCATTGAGGCTGGTCAGCGGATGGTGGTTCATCGCGACATTGAAGTCAGACGCAACACCAATAAGCGATCATTGGAATACGCAGTTGCAAGTCCTCGCAAAATCACTCGGCATTACCAAAGGAGTTGAACTTTCGGAATCGACCAGGGTGACAACCCCTATGGTGATTGGCTTTCTGAAACCGCTCGTGCTTATTCCAGCGGGTATGCTGAGCGGCTTATCAACCGCGCAGGTCGAAACAATTTTTCTACACGAACTGGCGCACATTCGCAGACATGACTATATCGTCAACGTGGCACAGGCGATCGTGGAAACCATTTTCTTCTTCAATCCTTTTGTGTGGATGCTGTCCAACATTGTTCGAAGAGAGCGTGAGTATTGCTGCGATGATGAGGTGATCAGCATGCAGGGAAGCTCACTTGAATACGCGAAAGCACTTGCTCAACTAGAAGAATGGAAACTTACAAAATCAACTTTTGCGTTAGCACTGGCCGCCAATAAAAATCAGTTGTTACACCGAATCAAACGTATTATGGAAAAGACGGGAGAAAAGTACTCTACAAAAGACAGGTTTGTACCTGCGCTATTACTCATCGTAGGCCTGGTTTGTGCATCGTGGCTCACGGTCCATAAAAAAGCGGATGCATCGCAGGATGCACCATCGGCATTCAGTCAGGACACTACTGGCAAGAAAAAATCATCGCGCACTACCATCATTAGAATTGATGAGAACGGTAACACGCATGAACAAGTGTTTGAATCCTCTGATGGGGATGATCTAGCTTTCTGGACGCCTCCTGTGCCACCTATGCCTGGCGTTCCTTCATTCCCAGCTTTCCCTTCATTCCCCGCATTTCCCGGAGTGCCGGCAGATGTTTGGACACCCGCGCCTTTCCCCGACACCATTCCAGCCACATGGTATCACGGAAGCCACAACTGGGAGAAATTCAGCGAAGAGTTTGAAAAGAAGTTCAGCGAACAATTCAACGAATTCTACAAGACGCATGAAAAAGACTTTGATAACATGATGAAGGAAATGGAGAAGCGGTTCAAGGAAGATTTTGAAAGGGGCCATCTGCAAGGTCTGCATGAGATCGATGCAGCACGTCTTCACGAACTGGCAGAGCTTGAACAATTAAATTTTGATGCCTCTGAAATGGCGGTAGAAGAAGCGATGGCCGCACAAGAAGTTGCTCTTGCCAGCCTTGACAACATTACAGAATTGGCAGCAGTACCCACCCTTGAAGGTTGGTCAGCCGACTTGTCTTTGGTTGAAAGCAACCTCCAGTTGTTGAATGAAAACTTCGCGAATTTTAATAAGAGTATCAAAGAGCTTCTTGTAAAAGATGGATACCTGAAAGAGCACGAAGAAATCAAGAGCATGAAATGGGATGACGATTCAATTGAAATTAATGGAAAGAAAATTAAGAAATCAGATGAAGCGAAGTATCGCAGACAACACGATGCTTACTTCAAAGAAGATTTCGTCCCTAATCGTATTGAATAGACACGATTGACTTCATCACAAGGCCGTCCGCAAAAGACGGCTTTTATTATTTTAATATCTTCACTCTTGTTACTTGCCTCCCATGAATCTCAACACTCGACTTT
Source organism: Chryseosolibacter sp. (assembly GCA_036402115.1). Lineage (GTDB taxonomy): Bacteria > Bacteroidota > Bacteroidia > Cytophagales > Cyclobacteriaceae > Chryseosolibacter. The sequence continues at coordinate 17,891 of DASWTM010000061.1, read as the reverse complement.
AGTTCAATCGTATGAATTGATTTTACATCAATCGCAGTGGACTCGCTTGTCTCGGGATCAAAAAGGATCAAGACGGTGATGTCATAACTTTTGTCTTTAATGTCCTTCACTTCAAGCACTCCGAAATAGTGCTCAGACCACTGCCCCGAGTGGTTATAGATTTTCACTGGGACTTCTTTCGATTTAATTATTCGGAGGATTGCTGGCAATTCCTTTAGATAAACACTATTCGTTTCCATAAGACAGTGAAAAAGAAGGAGTTTATATAAGTCGAAATCGAAAAGCATCTTCAAAATAAATTCCAAAGCGGGTGGCTGCTCAGTATTTCACATTTAAGTAATTTTTTGGCAGCCGGGCTCTTAATACGCTGCCAGCTTGGCTGACTTTCTTAAAAGATTGTCGCCCGGTTATTGTAAAAAATGATTGATGAGCTCTATTTTCGGTGCACGGACTAAGCATGCAGAAATTAACGATTCAAGAACGTATTGAACAGAAGATCCGCGAAATAGCCTCCTTCGCAGAAGCGATGCCAGGGGTGATTATCATCCATAACATCAAAGACCTGTCGGTAGTATACATGTCGCCCCGCGGACAGCGAATACTTGGCGTGGACAATGACGAACTCGTGAAGATGGGTTCGGAATACTACACGCGTTTTTTCAACCCTGACGAGGCAAGAGAGCACGTTCCTACTCTGATCCAACTGCTGCAGAAGAACAATAATGATGAAAGCATCAATCTCTTTCAGCAAGTAAAAAGTGAAAGCTCCAGAGAATGGACCTGGTATTCTACTGCCGTGAAAATCTTTATGTGGGACGATGAAGGCAAACCGCTATTGACAATCGCGGTGGCAATTCCGATCGATCCGAAACATCATATAACGAGCAAAGTCGCGCGCCTTTTGGAGGAAAATAATTTTCTCAGAAAAAATTACGAAAGCTTCGGGACCCTGACCAACCGTGAAAAGCAAATACTTAAGTGCATGGCCCTGGGGCATACGTCCAACGAAATCGCGGAGGAACTCCACATCTCCGTCTCGACTGCCGAAACGCACCGCAAGAACATCAAGCGAAAATTGAAGATCACGTCAGCGTTTGATATTTCCAACTACGCCAGAGCGTTCGACCTGATTTAGAGAAAATTCCAATGACCAATAGTCAAACTTCAAACGAACCCATTGGATTTTGATAATTGATCATTGGTAATTTTTATATTCGTTCAATCCCCAACCCAGGCGCATCCGAGCACATCATCACACCATCCTTTAAAATAAATCCCCCCTTCGCTTCATCGCGCCCAAGATCCATGCTCCCATCGAGGTCGATGTATTTAGTGTTGTCGCACGCAAACGCTGCGTGTAGAGCTGCCGTGATGCTGACTAGACTTTCATCATTGCAACCCCAGAACAAGTCTACACCTTCAAGCCGGGCGATCTCAGCTATTTTCAAACCCTGACTCACCCCACCGCACTTCATCAGCTTGATATTGAAAATACCGGAGGCCTTTGGCGGCTTGACCAGCTCGATTGCATCCTTCGGTGAAATAAGCGATTCATCTGCAGCGATAACTCTCTTTATTTCATCGGGCAAGTTTTTCATTTCAGCAACAGCTTTCGCTGGAAGAGGCTGTTCGATCAACTCGATATTCAAGGGAAGGGTTCGCTTATAAAAATCGAGCGTTTGCTGAACGGTATACCCCTGGTTCGCATCAATGCGAATAATAATTCCCTTCCCAAAATTTTCGCGAATCTTCACAAGACGTTCGATATCCTCCTCAAGGTCTTTCCCCAGCTTAACTTTCAAGACTTTGAAACCTGCCTTTATATATTCCCCAGCTTCCTTCACCGTCTCGGCAACATTCTTGATTCCGATTGTATTCGAGGTTGGGAGTGACTTGATTTTCTGTCCGAGAAATTTGACTAAAGGCACACCCAGGAATTTTGTGAAGAGATCATGAAGCGCAATATCAAGAGCTGCACGCACTGCAGGATTCTTGGGAAACCGAGCCTGCACTTCGAAGACCAGTTGATAAAATTCACGAATGTCACGCCCTATGAGGAACTCGAGGTTCTTCTCCTGCAATGCATCGAGTGTCTGCCCGAGATTTTCACCAACTACATATTCACTCGGATTTCCTGAACCCATCCCCGTGACGCCATTCTCAAGTGTGATCTCAATGAAGGCGTTGCGTACCTGGTCAACCGTTTTAAACGCGATAGTATACGGCTTCGTGTTGGCCAAATCCGCGCTCCATACTTCTACCTTCTTAATTCGTGCCATTTTATTTTTTTGCCTGGATCATTTTTTCGAAAACCGGTACAAGCGAATCAACGCCATCTTCCAGTGGAAGGATCGTTGGAATCCCTAGCTCAGCCTGATACTTCTTTGCATACTCCCTTGCCTCTTCTTCTTTCATCTTCGCGGTGTTTACTGTCAGGGCGACCGTTGGGGCACCGTAGATTTTGATTAGCGCAATTTCATCTTTCGGATCCGGAAGATAGGCCGGATAAAACTCCATGTCCTTATATTGTTTCCTTGGTGGATTATGTTGCAATACCACTCCATCGGCATCCGCAGATACAATCCATTCCGCCCCGGCAGGCCCGCTTGGATTTCTAAGCGAAGATTGTCCTTCAATAAAAATGATATCGGGTTTCGCTTCATGATAACACGTTACCACAGCGTGCTCCATCTCACCAGAGATAAAATCATTGAGTGTCGAATCGAATACAAACCCATATTTTGCCCCCTGCATCCACCCGGTTTGTCCGGTGTAAATCATTTCGGCTTTATATCCGGCTTTGCGCATCGCCTGAACGAGAAACCGTGTGGTGGTGCGTTTGCCCATGGAACAATCAGTTCCCAAAACAGCAATTTTTGGACACTTTACTTCCTTGATCTTCCCAGACCAGAAGTGAAGATCTTTCACCTTCTTGGGCTTGCGAACGTCAATAATTTCGAGGCCCTTCTTTTCGGCTAGGGCTGCTAACTCCGGATTGTCTGACACATATTCATGCAAGCCATTCACAAGCGAGAGGCCATTCTCCAGTGCTTGCTTTAGGATGCTTTTCAGCGACTCAGGAATCACGCCTCCTTTTGTCGCAACGCCAACGATGCAATATTTGGCTTTTTTTCCGCTGGCGAGAAAATCCGCAATCGTAGCATAGATCGGAAGGTTGCGATGCTTTCCATCCAGAATCTCCCCGGCATCCTTTCCGGCATGCTTTTGATCAATGATTCCGGCTATAGTAAAGCGTTCAGTACCGCGAATAAGACCATGAGCAGTTTTTGCGCTTATGGTATCCAATAAACCACCAGTGATTACGATTGCGTTGTCAGACATAGGTTAAAATATAAAAGGCCTGAAATTCGTATATACGGGTCAGTTTTCAAATACCGGAATCCAGTGATCGTTCACCGGATTTTCAATAGTTTTCGCGCAGCAACTGGCCCAATTTTGGCTAAATTCAACACAACAATCGATAGCAGTCAGAAACGCCAATTCCCAACCGCTTATTTAAATTTTATATGAAAAAGCTTCTACCCATCTTCCTGTCTCTTCTTGTCACTACTGGATTTTCGCAATCCATTATTGGCGAATGGCAACTCGTTAAGCAGAGTACATGCATGGAGGAAACGATGAAGCCCCTGCCCGATTCGACCCAACGACTCGTCAATGACATGAAGAGTCGCGGCTCTGCTACTGCGAGCACCATAGTGTTTAAGGAGAACCAATCGGCAGAAGAATCAACCCGCATCCTCAACAGCCGCAAAAGTGGATATAGCAAAAATTATCTTTACAAATTCGATGGTGAAATGCTTATGGTGCTCGACAAACGTTCCCGTACTATTACCGATAATTACATCGTTGAAAAATTTTCCGCAGATTCACTCATTCTGGCCAACGCCTCAAGGCCCTGCGAGACCCGTATTTTCCTGAAGATCTCGAAGAAATAAAGAACCGAAAGCCAAGATCCAATCCGAAGATCCAAATCCGAAGGTCCAAATCCCAAATTCCAAAACCCAAATCCCAAGAGCGTCTATGTACACTGATCCGTTTGAGATTTGGGATTTGATCATTGAATTTTTAACATAACACGCATTCTTCTTTCGCTATGCGGAATCAAACATATCCACCGTTTGTTCTACCTTTGCATGATGGTAGAAGCGACCGTAAAACGAGACATACGCAAACTTAAGCTGGAAGAACTGAAGGCCTTTTTTGTGCAGCACGGGCAGAAACCGTTCCGCGCGCAGCAGGTTCATGAATGGCTTTGGAAAAAGTCGGTTAAGGACTTTGATGAAATGACGAACCTTTCGCTCGAAGTGCGGGAGATGCTTAAGTCACATTTTACCATCAACTTTATCAAGGTTGACAACATGCAGCAAAGTGCTGACGGCACGATTAAAAATGCCGTAAAGCTGCATGATGGCCTCATAGTAGAATCCGTACTCATTCCGACTGACAAGCGAATTACTGCCTGCGTTTCATCACAGGTTGGGTGCAGCCTCGCCTGTAAATTCTGTGCAACAGCGCGATTGAAGCGTATGCGCAACCTCAACCCAGATGAAATCTATGATCAGGTAGTAGCGATCAAGCAACAAAGCGAGCTCTATTTTGGCAGACCATTGACGAACATTGTTTTTATGGGAATGGGCGAACCCCTGTTGAACTACAGTAATGTAATGGCCGCTATTGAGAAGATCACGTCACAGCAAGGTCTGAACATGGCATCAAAGCGACTTACCGTTTCAACGGTAGGGGTGGCAAAGATGATCATAAAAATGGCGGACGATGGCGTGAAATTCAACCTCGCAGTTTCCTTGCACTCAGCCTTAAACCATGTGCGTTCGTCAATCATGCCGATCAACGATACCAACTCGCTTGAAGAACTCGCGGACGCATTGAAGTACTGGTACCAAAAAACAAAGCGCAAAGTCACGTACGAATATGTGGTCTGGAAAAATATTAATGATACGGAAGAGCATGCGCAGGCCTTACTGAAGTTTTGTAAGATCATCCCTTGCAAGGTCAACCTGATTGAATACAACCCGATCGATGACGGAGAGTTTCAGCAGGCTTCCCAACACGCGATTGACATGTACATGCATCTACTGGAAAGCAACGGTATCACCACACGCGTCCGCAAATCCAGAGGAAAAGACATTGACGCAGCTTGTGGGCAGTTGGCAAATAAATCGTGATGTGCTCGTGTAGTAGCGCTTCATGCGCTCATACTTCGGCCAGAACCACTCATCTTGGCCAAGCTTTTACCTCTAGGCGTTAGAGAATTTACTAAAGTTCCCTGCGGGCAGAGTCATTAAATGCAGGCTGAGCACAACTTTTTTTCGGATCTGGTCATCATCAGGTGACCGCCATGAGAAGATTAAGACTCCTTTCGCTCAGCATACTCGTGCTGTCCCCGTTTTTTTGTTCGGGGCAGATTGGGCTTAATGCGTTGATTGCAGATTCTGCCACATTGAAACCCATTTCATTCGTTACGGTACGCCTGAACAACTCCTTTCGCGGCACAATCACCAACGAGCAAGGTTATTTTGCGATGGATGTTTCAGAGAAGGATTCGCTCTCATTTTCCATCGTAGGCTATCACTCTAAAAAGGTTTCGGTCATGGAAATTCAACGCACCTCAGTGGTATACCTTTCCCAGGCCGTGCAAATATTGAAGACAATTGAATTCACGGGCCTTATCGACATCTCCCCCATGCTTCCGAAACTTGACGCGCCAAGCCCCTACCGGAACACCCTTTTTCCTGTTGAAACTGACCGTCCCGTAGTTTTAGGATTTCAAGGCTTGCAAATATTCGGCCCCGGTTATGTGATCCGTGGTGGGGATTTGAAACCGTCAAAAGAAGAGCGAAAACTTGAACAGATCAAAAAGGAGAATGTAGCAGCTAAGGGATACGTTGCGCTCGTCAATGACCCCGAAGTCAAAGACAAACTCATGAAAGATTACAACCTTACCGAAAGACAATACTATTCCCACCTCGCCTCGTTCAACCAAAAAAACAAAGACTTCATTTACGATTTGGATGATTCCGATGTCGTCCTGTTGATCTTTAAATATTTTGCGGAGAATGTTAAGAATTGAGTTGTGTTAGGGTGTTAACGTGTGCTAAGGTGAGGACACGACCCCATCGACTGTCGAGGCCACAATAACACATTAACACATTAACACAACCTTTTTTATGAATGAACGTTCATTTACATAGATATGCCAAAATCAGACAATAAAAGCCAATTGATTCTGGAAACTGCCCTGCGGCTCTTTGCCAGCCAGGGCTACAGTGCCACCCCGATTAGTCAGATCGCAAAAGAGGCGGGCGTTTCTCAAGGATTGATGTACAATTTTTATTCAAGCAAGGGCGAGCTTTTGAGATCGGTGATGCAACAGGGTTCTGCTGATATTGCAGAATCGATGAAAGCCTACTCCACGGTCAGTGATCCGCGCGAGGCAATTAGGGTGCATGTGAACGCCACCATTCGCATCATAAGAAAGAAGAAAGAATTTTGGAGACTGTTGCACGCTCTAAGACTTCAGGGCGCTGTCCTGGGTGAAGTCCAGCATTTGTTCGCTGAAATCGTCACGATGGTAACAAAGATTTTCGGAAAAGTCTTTGGTGAACTAGGATTTGAAAACCCCAAGCTCGAAGCGCAACTCTTCCTCACGCAGATTGATGGCATAGTGATCATGTACCTGCAGAATGAAAAATTTCCAATCCAGCAACTCGGCAATCAGCTCATAAAACGCTACACAAAATGAAACGTACACAACCTGCCTGGCTTGACACAAAACTTTTTCCCTTCGAGTCAAAGTGGATCGATGTGGATGGCGAAACGCTCCATTATGTTGATGAAGGACAAGGGCAGGTGATCCTGTTCGCGCATGGAACCCCGGAATGGTCTTTCGGATATCGCGAGTTAATTCGCAGCTTTCGACCGCACTACCGTTGTATCGCTATCGACATGTTGGGATTTGGCTTGTCTGAAAAAAAAACAAACGCTGACTACACCTGTCAGGCCCATGCTGTTCGGCTCGAAAAAATTATCGGAAAACTCCAGTTAAAAAACATCGCCATTGTGGCTAACGATTTTGGCGGATCAATTGCGATGAGCTACGCCATCCGGCATCCGGAGAATATTCACGCCATCATTTTGTTCAATACCTGGATGTGGTCATTAAAACATGACAAGCACTTCACCGCTCCTGTGAAGACGATCAATTCGTGGTTCGGGCGAACGATGTACCTTACGTTCAACGCACCCGTTAACCTCATCATGCCAATGGCCTTTGGCAAAAGAGAACGGCTTACACGAGAAATTCACGCTCATTATAAAAAGGCGTTGCAGCAAGGTGAACGCACCGCGGCATATGCGTTCGCAAAAGAGTTGATGAATGCGTCAGATTGGTGGCAAGAATTATGGGAAAAGGCAGACCTCTTGAAAGGGAAAAAAATGTTATTCTTCTGGGGGTTAAAAGACAAATTTGTGCTGCCAAAAGAACTCGAAAAGTGGCGATCAAAATTCCCTGATGCTAAAGTAATTTCTTTCGAAGATGCCGGACATTTCGTTCAGGAGGAGAAGGCGGGACAGATGGTGAGCGCTATATATTCGTTGTTACGTGACTGATAACGCGAGCGTCAGTCATCTGAACTTTTGTGCTTATGTGGGCACGTGCTCATGTGTTCATGGCGCTAACAACAGTTCCGACTCAAACATTGGCGTTGAAAGTAATTTTACTTGAGCATGTTCAGCCAGGAAACACGAGCACCCGAACACCCGCGCACTTGAGCACAAAAAATGGTGAATGATGATATGGCAGAAAAATGCACCGCTGACTCTCTTTACAGAGCCGCTACTTCTTACTCGCATTGAACAACTTCTCTTTTTCTTCTTTTGTCAGGCTTTCGTAGCCGCCTGCGGAGATCTTATCGAGAATGGCATCCAGCTCGTCCTGTGAAGGTTTGCCACCGGGCTGCGCTTTGATGGAACCGGTAGAAGTTTCCTTACGATAAGAGACTTTGACGTGCGATTTCGGTTTGAACAGATCTTTAAACCAATCGATGGTGAGCGTGATCCACCCGCCCCAGTTGATGCCCGATTGCAATTGCTTCATGTAGACGAAGCCAATCAACGCTCCGCCTAAGTGCGCGATGTTTCCACCGGCATTGGATCCAACGGTTCCAAGGAAGGAGAGGAATACAGTGATCGCTGCGATATACTTGATGCGAACCGGTCCAAAGAATAAAAGGAAGAACGTATAGTTCGGCAATAGTGTCGCGGTAGCCACTACGATCGCGTTGATACTCGCGGACGCGCCAACCATCCAGATTGGAAATTGCTCCGTACGCTGAACGTAAAAAGGAATGGTATTATACGCTGCAAGGTATGCCATCCCTCCGGCAATACCGCCCAACAAATACAGGGCAATAAGTTTATCGCTTCCGAGGTATTCAACAAACAGTCGTCCAAACCAGTAGAGCACGAGCATGTTAAAAAGGATATGCAGGATCCCGCTCAGGTCATGCATAAACATATAAGTCAGGATCGTCCACGGGCGTGTAATGAACTCCGAGAAACGGGCAGGGATCGCAAACTGGTTATGGATGCTGGTCCATAAACTATCAAATTGAGAAACTCCCAGTATGACCATCAATACGCCAAACACCACGAACATCACCACATTAATGATGATCAGTTGTATGTGCGCGTTGTTGTACCTGCTAAATGCGCTTTTGAATTCGTCAAACATGCCGTTAATAATAATTTCCGCCCTGGCTCCGCCAGATACGCATCATAATGAAAGCAAAAATAATTCCTCCAAGGTGAGTAAAGTGGGCAACATTCCCGCTTCTGTCGAGTAAAAATGTCATTCCACCCAAAACAAATACAAGGTACTTCGCTTTGATCGGAATTGGTGGAATTAGAAGCATAATTTCCATGTTTGGAAACGTCATTCCAAAGCCCATTAAAACACCATAGATCGCTCCGGAAGCGCCAACCATCACACTAAACGTACCAAGGCCAAAGAAGAGGTCGACCAAAACGTTAAACACGCCTGCCCCGATTCCACAAACAATGTAAAAAAGAAGGAACCGCTTTGGCCCCCAATGACTTTCCAGGATCGGACCGGTAAATACCAGCGTAAGCATATTAAAGAAGATGTGCATGAAGCCCCCGTGCACAAACATATACGTGAACAACTGGTAAGGCTTAAAGTATTCTGACCGAATATTAAAAAGAGCAAGCATTTCATCTATCCGCAGATTTGGCAAAATGCTTTGTAGCAGAAAGATGATCGCATTGATCATGATCAGGTTTCGAACAACTGGAGTCAGATTAAACATCGTGGATAATGGTATAGAATATATTACTTATTGACGATTGAAATAGCTTTCAATTTTAAGATCATCAAAAATAAAGAATGTCGGCTTTCCATCGGGTGAATAATTCGGGGTAAGGCAGGCAAACAGGCCTTCAAGTAACGACTGCATCTCTTCTTTCACAAGCTTTTGGCCACTTTTGATACAGGCCTTTTTGGCCAGCGCCCTTGCAAGATTCTCATTTATAGGCAGTGCCAGCTCCGATTGGTTGATCTTAAACTGCTCGACCAGCCCTTCCAGCAATGCCTTTTCACCACCGCGGCTGAGGTTGGGTGGCACTCCATTAATAACGAGTGCATTCTTACCAAAAATTTCAAACCGGAAGCCTAGTGCAGTAATCTCTCTTTCCATCTCCATGACCAAAGCAAAATCAGCCGCGCTCAACGTCACCGTCTGCGGGAACAAACTCTGTTGGCTATCGGATACCTTGCTTCTCAATTGGTTAAGGAATCGTTCAAACAAAATGCGTTCGTGCGCCAATTGCTGATCGATAATCATTAACCCGTTTTTCACCGGGCGGATGAGATACTGGTTATGCAACTGAAACAGAAACTTCTCTTCGATCACTGGCTCCTGCTCGGGTTTGTTCATGGCGCTTTCAAACCGCATCCTCTGCGGATATGATGTCGCGTCCCGGCTCGGAAATGTCTTTTCGTTTCCTTCAAACAGCTTCTCCCAATTTTCCTCGTTCGATTTATGCAAAGCCGTTGAAAAACGTTCCTCGAAATACACATCCTTGGATTGCCCGGCTGACTGGCTAAGCTTAGATATAATATTGACGTCTGAGTTGAAGTCGATCGCTGGCGTAAGGTTGTGCGTTCCAATCGCCTGCCTTACCGCTGAACGAACCACCGCGTACACCGCACGCTCATCGTCAAACTTGATTTCAGTTTTCGTTGGATGAACATTCACGTCAATGTGTTTCGGATCGATTTCGATAAACAACACATAAAAAGGAAAACTGTTTTCAGGAAGCAAACCTTCAAAGGCACTCATCACCGCGTGATGAATATAATTGCTGCGGATAAACCTCCGATTGACAAACAGAAATTGTTCTCCTCTCGTCTTACGCGCAAACTCAGGCTTGCCAACATAACCTTTCACACTCGCAAGTGATGTTTCCTCCTGGCATGGCGCTAATTGTTCCTGATATCCCTTGCCGAACAATCCAACGATGCGCTGGCTCAGCTTGCCCGGCATCAAATCGTAAATAATTTCATCGCCCTGGATCAACATGAAACCCAATTCCGAATTCGCCAATGCAAGGCGTTGGAACTCATCGATGATATGCTTCAGTTCAACCGGATTTGACTTCAGGAAATTCCTGCGAGCTGGTATGTTATAAAATAAGTTCTTTACACTGATGCTTGTTCCTTTTTCCGAAGCAACAGCCTCCTGCTTCTTTACTTCCGATCCCTCCACCAATATGAACGTACCCAGCTCGTCCGCAGCGAGCCTGGTTTTCATTTCCATCTGGGCAACGGCCGCGATGGAGGCAAGCGCTTCCCCTCGAAAGCCCATCGTACGCAACGCAAAAAGATCTTCCGCTTTCCTGATTTTTGAAGTGGCATGACGCTCAAGGCTCATGCGAGCATCCGTTTCACTCATACCCTTTCCATCATCGATCACCTGAATCAGCGCTTTGCCTGCATCTTTGATGATCAGCTTGATGTTTCTCGCATCTGCATCGATTGAATTTTCTATCAACTCCTTCACCGCAGAAGCCGGGCGCTGCACAACCTCACCAGCAGCAATCTGGTTCGCGATTGAGTCGGGCAACAACTGGATAATATCTGCCATGTGGGGTTATGAAAAAGGTTGACGCTGCAAATTAAAGCATTCCAAATAAGCACCAACAGAACTTTGGCGAATTGGTTCTTTTTTCATTTTCTTACCCTAGCGGGTGTGATTCTTGCTGATACAGTCGCTACGAACACGGCAGACTTCGTATTTTTATAGATTCAAGACATAAAGTATTTCCAGCGTTCGGCATGATGAAGAAAGTATTGGGTTGTTTACTGGGTTTATGGGCATTTGTTGGTTCCCTTCAGGCACAACCAACTCGCGAAAGGTGGGTAGACAGTGTGTTTCAGACCATGTCGGTTGCGGATAAAATCGGGCAACTTTTTATGGTGACGGTAGCTCCGGATGCCGAAAAGACAGAGTTGGAAAAAGTTATCCGAAAAATCAAGGGCGACAACATCGGGGGAGTCCTATTGAAACCGGGGACGCTCACCAAAGTCGCCCAGTATTCAAAAGAGTTTCATGATGCCGCGGACGTTCCCATCTTGATTGGAATTGAAGGCACTTCCGGAATCGGAAAACCAGGCGACTCGCTCAGCTTGACGTATCCGGTAATGTTAGCACAAGGTGCCATTGCAAATGACAGCCTTGTATATTCGATGGCTGTTGAACTCGGGCAATCCTACAGAAAGCTCGGCATCAATCTTAACTTCATCAATGCCAACGCAGGCTCGCGTGACAATCCGGAAGTCAACACCTACTATGCAGAGAATCGATTTACAGTCTCCGATAAGGTTTTACACTATTGGAAAGGAATAGAGTCGCAGGGCATTCTCGCCTGCGCGAAAGACTTTCCAATCCATGCGGTGAAAGTAACCGAAGTACAGAAGGGCATGCCAGAAGTGCAGTTGAGCGTGGACTCCATCGAAACCTATCCTTTCCGCACCCTGTTTAAAAACGGTTTACCTGCAATCATGGCAGCAGGCAGCGACCTGCCATTATTCTACAACGAAAAGAAAATCGCGTTAAAAAATCTGTTCTCTGGGAATGCACTTTCAGCATCATTTGCAGGCAACTGGATCAAGACGAACATGAATTACACCGGTGTAATCTTCATTGATTCCGAAGAGTTGAAACGTGGATCCGCAAAGCTTGCGAATGGCGAAGGCGAAATCTTTGCATTTCAAGCGGGTAACGATATCCAGGTGACAAGCCTTGAAATCGATGGAGCGTTGCGAAAAATGAAGCGCTTCTTCCGGAAAGAGAAAAGCTACCTGCCGCAGCTGGATGCAACAGTCAGGAGAATTCTCACATTGAAATACGATGCCGGCTTGTGGAAGAAGCCAGAAATCGATCACCAACAAGTTTTTGAGCGCATGGCTGCTCCCGAAGCCCTGCTACTGAAAAAAGATTTATACCGCGCATCTATCACCGTAGTAAAAAACGAAACGCGGGCCATTCCAGTCCGGGCACTGGATGAGCAAAAATTTATTTTTGTTGTTGCCGATGACAGCGTCAAAGGTGTGAAGGTCGCAGCGAAACTCTCCAAGTATGTTAGCCTGACCGTTCTGCACACAAACGAAAAAAAGGACCTTCCTGAGTTTTCAAACAGACTACGAACCAAAGAGCTAGTCATCGCTGCGGTTTTCCCTGACAGCAAGGAGGAAACCATTCAGCGAATGCTGTCATCACTCAATTCAGGCAATGCCAACCGCGAAGTGATTATTTGCGACTTCGGGTCTCCTCTTGTACGCAACTTCTCTCAGTTCTTTCCAACGGTGATATCAAGCTATTCTGACGATAGCGAAGTGCTTGAAGTTGTGCCCGAAGTAATTTTTGGAGGACGTGGAGCCTCTGGAATCCTTCCTGTTACTTATGGTCAGATTCCTGCGGGGACCTCTGTCAACACCGAAGGGCTGGAACGCTTTACATACTCAATCCCGGAGGAAGCCGGTGTCGATTCACAAACGCTAGAGAAAATTGAGTCGATTGCCGAGGAAGCGATCGCGATGAAAGCAACTCCCGGTGCTCACGTGCTTGTCGCCAAGGATGGAAAAGTGATTTACGAAAAGTCTTTCGGTCACCTCACCTATGAAAATCAGCAAAAGGTAAGTGACCAAACAGTTTACGATCTCGCCTCGGTCACCAAGGTTGCCGCCACACTGCAGGCTGTGATGTTCATGTACGACAAGGGTCTTATCGACATTAACAAAAAGGCTTCCGTCTACCTTCCCGAACTGAAAAATTCAAACAAGGAAGATTACACCATCAAAGATATTCTCACACACCAGGCAGGGCTGTGGCCATTCCTTCCGTTCTGGGCACAGACGGTGAAGGACAGTGTTTACCTTCCTGAGTTTTACAGTCGCACCCTTTCGCCACAGTATCCACTGGTGATCGCAGACCGACTCTATGGAAATATAGCAATGAAGGATAGCTTGTGGTCCTGGATCATTAAAGCACGGGTACGCGAAAAACCAGCACGCACTCCCTATGATTACCGTTACAGCGATATGGGTTTTTACATGATGCAGCATCTTGCCGAAAGGATACTCAATCAACCCATCGAAGATTTTCTTCAACAAAATTTATATGAACCGTTGGGCGCTGGATCGATCGGATATCAACCACTGCTGAGAACACCACTCAACCGGATTGCGCCTACCGAAAATGATAAGATCTTCAGAAAATCCTTGCTGATTGGAACCGTGCATGATCAGGGCGCTGCTATGCTGGGCGGGGTGGCTGGCCACGCTGGACTATTTAGCAACGCCAATGACCTGGCCAAACTTGGGCAGATGCTTTTGCAGGAGGGTCGGTACGGAGGCATCCAATATTACAAACCCGAAACGGTGAGGCTCTTCACCGCAAAACAATTCGATAACAGCAGGCGCGGTCTGGGGTGGGATAAGTCTACCCCGGGCGACTGGAGTGGGCCCACTTCATACTATGCTTCCGGAAGAACGTTCGGCCATACCGGGTTTACGGGCACATGTATTTGGGTTGACCCCGAATTTAACCTCGTTTATATTTTCCTGTCGAATCGGGTGCATCCAGACATGACCAATAATAAACTTTTAACCGCCAATATTCGTTCTCGCATACAGGACGTGGTTTATCAGGCAATATTTAATTATTGCAAGACCGTTGGCGGAGAATTTCCAGCACCACTTAGTCCTCCGGTAGAAGTGCTTGGGCAGTCACAATAATTTTTCCGTTGGTACGACTATCCAGCTGAACCGGTTTTTTTAAACCTTTGTAAATGGAGCAATTTAAAATAGGCATCGTCTGCTATCCGACTTTCGGTGGTAGTGGTGTGGTAGCCACAGAGTTGGGCAAAGCATTGGCAAAGGAAGGCCACAAGGTTCATTTCATTACCTACTCGCAACCTTCCCGCCTTGATTTTCTTAACGAGAATCTTTTCTACCACGAAGTAAATATCCGGTCGTATCCCCTTTTTGAGTTCGCTCCGTACGAGTTGGCACTTGCCAGCAAAATGGTGGACGTAGTGAAAAATGAAAAGCTGGACTTGCTCCATGTGCACTACGCCATCCCGCATGCTTCGGCTGCGTACATGGCCAAGCAAATTTTGAAAACCCAGGGCATCACGATTCCGTTTGTTACCACGTTGCATGGAACCGATATTACACTTGTTGGCCGGGATGCTTCGTATGAGCCGGTGGTGACTTTCAGTATCAACCAGTCGGATGGAGTCACTGCTGTTTCTGAAGACTTACGAAAAGAAACCTATAAGTCATTCAAAATTACGAATGACATTGAAGTGATCCCAAACTTCATCGATCTTGAGAAATTCAAGAAGCAGAAAAAGGATCATTTCAAGAAGGCAATTTGTCCGGCCGGTGAGGCGTTAATTGTGCATACGTCCAACTTTAGAAAAGTGAAACGCGTGCAGGATGTGATCAGCGTCTTCGCGAACATACATAAGGAGATCCCTTCCAAACTGCTGATGATCGGTGATGGCCCGGAACGGGTGAAAGCAGAGGCTCAGTGCCGTGAGTTAGGAATCTGTGATGATGTGCGCTTCCTCGGAAAATTGGAAGCTGTAGAGGAAGTTCTGTCAGTGGCAGACCTTTTCCTCATGCCAAGTGAAAAAGAGAGTTTCGGTTTGGCGGCCCTCGAGGCAATGGCATGTGAGGTTCCGGTTATTTCAACGAATACCGGAGGTTTACCTGAGTTGAATATCCATGGTGGTACGGGTTTTTTAAGCAACATTGGTGACATTGAGGATATGACGAGAAATGCGCTTTTTGTGCTGGATAAAAACAATCTTCCACGCTTTAAGCAGAATGCACTCGAGAGAGCAAAGCAATTCGACATCTCCAGAATCCTGCCCTTGTATGAGACATACTATCAGCAGGTGATGGAAAAAACAGCAGCAAAAGCAGTATCGTAGACGTTGTATCCTTTTGTGTAAAAAGTATTACGCAAACTTTAGGTTATGACTGACAACGTTGGAGCACAATCCAGAATGAATGTGCCGAAAAACAAGGGCACAAAACAACTTTTCCAAAATCCGATTTTAGAAAAATTGTCACGGACGCATATATCGATTCCGCTCACGATTTTCTTTTCCTATGCAGCAGCATTGTTGTATTGGAGCATCACGCACACATCGCTTAGTGTGTGGACTACTGTCGGAATGTTTGCCTTCGGTTTCGTTCTTTTCACATGGGTTGAGTATATGACGCACCGTTATGTATTCCATATGGACACCTATACGAAATGGAGAGAAAAATTGCAGTATACAATCCATGGCGTGCATCATGAATATCCAAAGGACAAGGAGCGCCTGGCAATGCCGCCTCTTTTGAGCATCACGATTGCTACGGTTTTGTTGCTGGGATTTAGGCTGGTTTTAGGTGATCTTGTTTTCGCTTTCCTTCCGGGGTTCCTGGTTGGGTACGCCTTCTACCTGTCGGTACACTACATTGTCCACGTGTACCAGCCTCCAAAAAACATATTTAAGGCACTTTGGATTAACCACAGTGTGCATCATTATAAGCATGGCGAATACGTTTTCGGAGTATCGTCACCGTTCTGGGATTATGTGTATGGCACCATGCGGGATAAGCAAGGGAAAGATTTGACCCATGCACACCATCACAATAAAAAAGCCGCTTAATCAGCGGCTCTTTTTATTCCCGGATATGGTCAACTACACGTTTCGCAAAGCTTCCTTTTGTGGCTTGACCGTTTTTGTATAGGTCGGGCAAGTGTACACTGAGCAGGATGTGATTGCCAGTGTAACAACTCCTAAGATTAAAACTACTATAGACTTTCTCATTGCCATTAATAATGTTATAAATTGAATGACAAAAATATAACGTCCATTATTTCCAAATCGTGCGCGAACCACCTATTTATTACCTGTTGAATTAAAAAAGGCACAAAATCGACCGGTAGAAGAACAGAAGCTGGAAAGAAATGGTTTATAACACAATAGGCTCAGGCAATGCTAGGATACCGATTCTCGAAATACTCACCACCACCCGAAAAAGCCAAAAACGACTTCGATCGACTGCTGAAAATCTTCATGCAGCTCGTTTTAATTACATCGGGAAACGTACAGGAAGCTTTACAGTGGTTAACTGAAGTTGATCGCCAGCATAAGCTTACCACGCCAAACTATGGAATAGGCGATTTTATCGAAGACCTTAAGCGCAAGGGATACATTACCGAAGAGGGCCCGAAAGGTGAATTCAAGCTAAATGCTAAAAGTGAGCAGAACCTGAGACAGTCTGCCCTGGAAGAGATCTTTGGCCAGCTGAAAAAGAGCAAATCGGGCGATCACAACACACGCCAGAGCGGACGAGGTGATGAACAAACGACTGACAGGCGCGATTACGAGTTCGGTGATACACTTGAACAAATTTCGGTGACGGACTCCCTGCGCAACGCGCAAATCAATCATGGTCTTGATAATTTCTTCCTCGCTGAAGATGATCTCGAAGTGATGGAAAGTGAATTCAAAACGCAGACCTCCACCGTACTGATGATCGACATCTCACACTCGATGATTTTGTATGGTGAAGACCGCATTACACCAGCGAAGAAGGTAGCCATGGCTTTGGCCGAACTCATCACAAAAAAATACCCAAAGGATACACTGGATATTCTTGTGTTTGGCGATGATGCGTGGCAGATTGAAATTAAAGATCTGCCCTACCTGCAGGTGGGGCCATATCACACGAACACGGTGGCAGGGCTTGAACTTGCAATGGATATCCTACGCAGAAGAAAGAACAGCAACAAGCAGGTCTTCATGATCACGGATGGAAAACCAACGTGCATCAAGCAGGGGATCAAATACTATAAAAACGCATTCGGTCTTGATGAAAAAATTCTCAGCAAGACACTGAATCTCGCTGGCCAGCTCAAGAAATTAAAAATTCCGGTAACGACATTCATGATTGCTACCGATCCATACCTCAAGACGTTTGTACGCGAGTTTACAAAAGCGAACAACGGAAACGCTTATTACAGCAGTCTGCAGGGACTAGGCAATCTCGTTTTCGAAGACTTTAAAAAGAACCGAAGAAAAAACCTATAGTCAACACAACGGATGACAAACATTAAAACGCTAGGCGAACTTAAAAGATCCGGATACAAATCCCGTTCGATAAAAGAAGAGCTGAGAGAAAATCTCATTCAAAAATTAAAAAACAAAGAAACCGTCTTCGCGGGAATCTGGGGTTATGAGGAAACGGTAATTCCTGACCTCGAACG
>DASWTM010000060.1:0-3825 GCA_036402115.1 Chryseosolibacter sp. | reverse complement strand
CTCAGGAAGATTGAGGTATAACGCGATCGCGCGAAGCATATACTGGCCGGTTTTTTCCAGTGCTTTATAAACCTCAATTGAAATTTCCTTTAACTCCGGAACTTCAGTCGGCCATATATTCGCAGGGTAATTTTCTTTTTTTAGTTCACCTTCCGGCAGCTCCTGCCCTACGTGATAAAACTCTTTCAGGTCACCGGTGTTTCTCCCCTTCGCATGCTCTTTACCTTTCCCAATATATCCGCGTTGCCCTGCGAGTTCGAGTCGCTCGTATTTCTGTTTGACGTCATCAGGAAGTGCGAAGAATTTTTTGATGGCAGCATACAGGCGTTGCTGAAGTGCATCGCTCAGGAAGTGATTACGAATGGCCACGAAACCAATGTTATGATAGGCAGCTCCCAGTTCCTCCACAAACTTCTTTTTGCTGGCAGGATCATTGCCGGTAAATGCAGCAAGATCAAGTGAAGGAATTTTGTCGTATAGTATTTCTTCCATTGTATCCGGTCGGTTAATTGAACCATGCAAGCTAAAGTTTTTTGGCTAAATTCGCCACTGTGACGATGTAGGAATGTTCTTATCAAACCAAGGAAATTATGAAAACATCACGAAGAAAATTTATTGAATCAGGCTTGAAAGCCTCAGCTATTGCAACGATTGGAACCCCATTTATCATATCTACCGCCAGGGCGCATGTTGAAACGTCAACTGCAGTTGCGGCACCTTTTCAATTTTCTCAGATCACTTTGCCGTATGCATACAATGCGTTGGAACCACACATTGACGCACAGACAATGGAGATTCACTATACTAAGCATCACACCGCATACATTAAGAATGTTAATGAAGCGATCACCGCTGAGAATGTGAAATACGAAAATGAAAAAGATTTCTTCTCTAACATCAACAAGCTCTCTGCAAAACTTCGTAACAATGGTGGAGGCGCTTGGAATCATAACTTTTTCTGGCAGGTAATGAAGCCAGGAGCAAGCCCGACACCAAATGGGAAAGTAGCCGAAGCGATCAACAGTTCTTTTGGTTCATTTGAAAAATTCAAAGAACAATTTACACAGGCCGCCATGACGCGTTTCGGCTCCGGCTGGGCGTGGCTGGTGAATGATAACGGGAAATTAAAGATTGGTTCAACCGCGAATCAGGATAATCCGCTAATGGATCTTGGTGCATCGGACATTAAAGGCACTCCGCTGCTGGCGCTTGACGTTTGGGAGCACGCATATTACCTGAAGTATCAAAACAAACGAAATGAGTATGTTGCAAGCTGGTGGAATGTGGTGAACTGGGAGGAGGTAGCGAAGAGAATTTCTTAATATCACCCGGAATCCCCCAAGGGGGACTTGAGCGCAAAGGGCTTCAACGTCTAGGTTCATTGTTGAAAGGAGCAAGCAATTATCTGATAAAAAAGAAGCTCTCCATCACGGAGAGCTTTTTTAATGTCTGCATTAAGTCCCCTTAGGGGGATTTAGGGGTATTAATCCAATATTCCGCAATAATCGTAATTGCGATCGATGTTGATAAAGACATCCTGCCTCGCCTTTTGAAACCACTTTTCGAGAATCTTATTTTTCTTCTCGTTTAATGTCGCCATCTGGATTCGCTGATAATCTTCCTTAAGCGAAGCCATATGCGGAGGAATACGTGACTTGTAATAAAGAATACGAACGGCATCTTTTTGATCATCTGTACGGTAAACGATAGGCTTCGAAATATCGCCCACCTTCATCGAATCTACTTTGAAGAACACGATCGGGTCAAGCTCATCGATCTGGACCTTTGTGCTTCCAGCCTGATCGACAAAGTATCCACCATTTCCCTTTGTCATCATGTCGTCCGAATGCTTCTTAGCAGCAGCCTCAAACTTGATTGTATCCTTAAGGATTGCCGTGCGAAGGCTATCCAGGAATTGTGAAGCCCGATTCAAATCATCCTGGGATGGCTTTGGTGAGATGAGAATATGGCGCGAGTGATATTCGTTTCCTCTACGTTCAACGAGCTGCATGATATGAAAGCCAAAGTCAGATTCAAAAGGCATCGAGATTTCATTGGGTTTTAACTTGAATGCCATAGCTTCAAATTCGGGTACCATTTGTCCTCGACCAACCCAACCCATATCCCCTTTGTTCTGAACAACGCTTGGATCATCGGAATACTTGGAAGCAAGTGTTGCGAAGTCTTCACCACTTTGAATGCGTGAGCGCAATTCGATCAACTGATTCTTTGCTGCATCTTTCTGGGTCTTGCTGCTCTCAGCAATTTTCACGATCTGTGCCACCTCAACGGCTGCAGAAAAATAAGGCAGACTGTCACTTGGAATTCTATCAAAGAAGCGCTTGACTTCAGCAGGCGTAACCGTAACTTTTTCTGTAATGGTGCCTTCCATCTTTTGCACGATCATCTGCTCGCGAATCTGGTCGCGGAGTTCAACCCTGATTTGCTCTAGGGTCTTACCATAGATTTGCTCAAGCTCCTGCTCCGTGCGGCCGGATTGCGCAAGGATCATACTCATTCTTCGTGTGGTATTCGCATCTACATCGGCATCAAGAACAAGAACCGAGTCGATCTCAGCTTTCGCCATCATCAGCTTATTGCGAATCAGGATGGCCAGCATCTGGCACTTCACTTCCTGGGAAGGACTACCTCCGTTCGTGAGATGATCCTGATAATACTTGTCGAGATCTGATTTTAGCACGATGTAGTTATCGATCTTGGAGATCACTTCGTCAACTACAAAGCCCTCGTTGTCCTGGGCGTTCAACGCTAGTGAAGCAACGAAAACCCATGTAAAGACCCCGAAAAATTTCGTTCTAGCGGCCATATATTTTAAAATCATTTCGCTCAAGCGCATTGTTATAAACCTCATCTTCCAATTTCTTGGCAAGTTCTACTTTTCTTTTGTTAAGAATAATATTGCTGATCTCATCCCTAACGAATTCCAGCGGGGAAACATTGTCTGAAATTCGGTATTCGTCCACTTTAAGGAAGTAAAGGTAGTTATCATCCTCGGTTTCGTAATAGGGATTGGTCTTTAAAAACTGGACTTTATTAGGAATCTCCACGATGGGGGAATTGCGGACCAGTTCATCAAAGATCATCCAGGTTGAATCGCTGATGTGGTAAGCGGCTGAAAAGCTGAGGCAAAAGGACTTCAACTCAGCTTTTCCTTCGTCTGTTCGTGCGAAAATCATGTCCTTCACTTTCCGTAGCTGTGGCGCATTTTTTGGCACTTTTAAAAAAGTCGCCCGCACGATATTCTGTTTGAGAATAAAATTGTCGATGTTTTCCTGGTAATATTTTTCAATCTCCCCAGGTAGTATTGCCGTGTCAAGATTCTCTTTTATGTATAACGTTTGGTATTCGTATGCGATGATACTGTACCGGTAGTCAAGGATCTTTCGTTCAACTTCCGCTTCGTTAATGTCTATTTTTTTTGTCGCCTCCTGGATAAGCAACTGCTTCCTCACCCAACTGTCTACGTACGCCTCGACACGGGCCGCACTGTCAGCCGGATCCACCTTACCCGGAACAATCCCGCTGAGCTCATCGCGATAAAGGTAGGCTGTGCCCACTTTCGCCACTAACTGGCGATTGGCATCAAGCTCACCGCCATCCGAACGCATCTTGATAAAGTCGCATCCAACTGCGAGTAGACAAACACCAATAAATATTACCAACCGGATCATGCCTATTTTTTGACGAGTTGATCAAGCAATTTCTGCTTTCCTTTTTTGTTTACTTTGACCGGATATTTCTTTCTCAATTTCGAGAGCCATTCTTTTTCCAGAAAATTCTGGTAATCCGAAATGACAGAAGACC
>DASWTM010000059.1:0-7122 GCA_036402115.1 Chryseosolibacter sp. | reverse complement strand
GATGGTTGAAATGCAGTTTGCTGATTTTGTCAGTGAAGGCTTCACGCAAATTGTGAATAACCTTGCCAAATCACATTGGCGTTGGGGTCAACCGTCAGATGTCGTTGTACGAATGCCAACAGGTGCCGGCACCGCTGCAGGACCGTTCCATTCGCAAAGCAATGAAGCGTGGTTCTTCCATACACCTGGCTTGAAGATCGTCTATCCATCAAACCCTTATGATGCGAAAGGCCTTTTGTGTGCAGCCTTCGAGGATCCTAATCCATACATGTATTTCGAACACAAGTTTCTATATCGTTCCGTAAAAGATCTTGTCCCTGATGACTACTATACCGTAGAAGTCGGCAAAGCAAAACGTGTTGCTGAAGGAAACGATTTGTCGATAATTACCTACGGAATGGGTGTTCATTGGGCACAAGAAATCCTGGCCACAATGCCTGATATCAAAGCTGATGTTCTTGACCTCAGAACGTTACTTCCGTGGGATAAGGAATCCGTTCGCGAAACGGTGGAAAAAACGAATCGTGTCATTGTGTTGCACGAAGACACGTTAACGGGCGGCATAGGCGCAGAGATCAGCGCATGGATAAATGAGCATTGTTTTCGCTTACTCGATGCACCGGTCAAACGTGTAGCGAGTCTGGACACAGCAATTCCATTTGCGCCAACGTTAGAACAGAATTTCTTGCCGAAGAACAGGCTAAAAGGTGCGATTGAAGACTTGCTGAAATTTTAGTTAACTTAGCCTGTTTATACCGTATTATTTTTCGCGGAACTTCGTTATTCAACTGTTATGGTTAAAATCGTCATCCGGTTAGCATGCTTAAGCCTGTTTGCGCTTATGCTTTCTATTCCTGCGATGGCACAGAATACCAAGGGCGACAAGCCAACGAATACGCGCGAAACACGTTTTAAAAAAACTCAGAAGCAGAGGCCCGCAAAGCGTGTGTCTTCCAAGCGTAGAACCACAACAAGTCTTCGCGCCTACAAGCCACGAAAAAAATCTAAAGGAGGCGAACGCGCAGGGCAGGCGGTGGCGCCTATTTATCGCTCTCAGCCGGGCAGAGAAGGAACGCAAAATACCTATTCACAAAAGAGTATTTACGTTAACAGGAAATCTGAATCTGGAAAAAATACAGAACAGCGCAGTTCGAAACGAGCACCCCGTATTGTTCAGCCGCGAAGTCGCACTCAGACTACCCGGAATACTTATCCTCAATCAGGGCGATTCGTGAACTATTCTTCCACTGCGGATCGAAAGCCCCCGCGAAGAAAAAGAACGGTGTATCCACGATCAGCGTCCCGGTCATTCATTTCTCGAAAGAGTGTAAATGTTTGGGCAAATTTTTCGAGGCCAAGACAAAAGAAGGAACGTGCGTATTCAGGAGACATCACCGGACGTAGAGTACGGACCAGGAATTTTGAAACAAAACGTCCTGCTATCATTACACGCACACCCCCGGTGCGTTCGAGAACTGAAAGTAGCGAGTCAAGAGCAGCGCGTGGAACAAACCGCTATGTAAGCGGAAGTGCAACATCACCTCGTGTTACACAGCGCCCTGTTTCAAATCGTGCAACACTTGCCCGAGTAAAGCGACTTCAATCGCGAAGGGCTCCGGAAGGAGGAAGAAAGATTACAGTAGTTCCTCGCTCTGCATCAAGTCCTTTTTTGAAACGAAAGAGCACGAACGTATGGGCGCATTTTCCCCGACCAAAGCGAAGAAGTGAGCGTGCGGTAACGACAGACATTGCAGGCAAGCCACTTCGAACCAAGAACTATCAAACTACAAAACCAGGACTTCTTCAAGCGTCCCCGCGAACAGCCAGGCGCTTCGGGGATCGTCCGTATCAAGGGCCAGCGTCAGGCGGTTACAAGAGTGCATCACGCTCCGGAAGAACCTGGCGGGGAGATGTTGCCCGAAGGCGATTGATCGATCGGAATTCGAGCAGTGATCGAGGGTTCCTCGGGAAGGCAAAACCCGGTGGTTATAGAAGTGCATCGCGTCCTGGTGAAACACGTCCTGGAAAATCGCCTATTGCTGTTCGTGCTCCAAAATCCGGGCTCGGCATTGGAGGATACCGAGGCAACCTACGCGCTGGACGTAAGGGGTTTGGCAATCAGGGCGAAGGATATTCGGGCAATATCAAGTCGCGGAGAATGGTAAAAGGAGGCGGTAGCATTAGTGGGCGCGCGTGGAACAATCGTGGCACACCAATCCCCGCACGAACCCCGGGCATTGGGGCCATGGGCATCGGAAAATACCGTGGAAATATCAGAGGCAAAAAGGGATTTGGAGATCAGGGTGAAGGATTCGCGGGAACTATTAAAGCAAGACGGCCTGTAAAGGGTGGTGGTAGCATTAGCGGTAAAGTTTGGAATAATAACAATCAGCCAAATCCAGCCCGTCCTCCAGGGATAGGTGGAAAAGGGGTTGATTACTCGGGGAACATACGTGGGGGCAGAAAAACTTTTGGCGACCAAGGCGAAGGGTATTCAGGAAATATCCGGGGTGGTCGAAAAACATTTGGTGATCAGGGTGAGGGTTTTTCGGGTAGCATTAAGGCGCGAAGGCCTGCAAAGGGTGGTGGAAGTGTGAGCGGTAAACTTTGGAACAATAATGAAAACCCCATCGTGGTGCGCGCGCCCCGGAGCGAACAGGGCATCGGTTTCTCTGGAAATCTCCGCAGAGGAAAAAAAGTTTTTGCTGATCAGGGGGAAGGTTTCTCCGGTGCCATCAAAGCACGCAAACCTGCAAAAGGTGGTGGGAGCATCAGCGGTAAACTTTGGAACAACAATGAGAGTCCGATCCAGGTACGTGCACCGAAGAGTGAACAGGGTGGAGAGTTTCGCGGCAATTTGAAGTTGCGCAAGGGTTATGTAAAAAATCCGAATGCAGCCGATGAGGCGTTGAAGAAGAACCGCGAAAAAACAACCTACCTAACGGACGGTCTACACGTTCGCGTAGAACAACGACCTTATGGGAAAAAACTGAGCGCAGCGGAAGGGTCTTTGCCGGGATGGAAGCCGTCCAAGGAATCTATCCGCGCCAGTGAATTCACCAAAGTCATCCGAAGTTATAAATACGTTCGCAACGGAAGCAGTGCAGATGAGGCATTGAAGGTGAGGGAACCGGGGAAAGCATTTGCGCGTGCTACAGACTTTCAGGGAAACATTAAAATGAAAAAATTCGATCTTTTTGGAAGAAAAGACTTGCACCCTGATGCTCAATTCGTCAAAACGAACAAGAATAATGTCGCTGCAGAAAAAGACGTGTTTACGAACTTTAAGCTGTGGTGGGCGCGTTTATTTAAGAAGAACGAAACCCAGCCTGGTCATCTGAAAGATAAAGGTCATAAACCAAGGTATGACAAGGGCGAGCAGGGATTGTGGAACGATTAATTGTTTAGTGAAATGAAGTGGAATCAGTTGCGGGCTGCGGACCAGCTAGAAGAGATAAAGAAAGAATCCTCTGAAAAGAAAATCCTTATTTTTAAGCACAGCACACGCTGCAACATCAGCCGTGCTTCACTTGACCGCTTGGAGCGCAACTGGAACGAACAAGAGATGCAGGATGTGAAACCCTATTTTCTTGACTTGCTCAATTATCGTGAAATTTCGAACAAAATCGTGCAGCAGTTCAACGTTGAGCACGAATCTCCCCAAATACTGCTGATTGATAATGGCAAGGCAATTCTTGACCAATCTCACTTTTCAATTGATTACGATCAGATCAAAGCTGCCGCTAAAAGTTAAAAATAACGGTCTGTTTAACATCGTCACCCAGCGAAAGTGCAACCGGGCATGTCAGGGCAGCCCTTTTCAGCTTTTCTTTCTGAACATCGTTAGCCTGTAGATTGGCGTGATAAAAGGTGATTTGGACCTCTGCGATTTTACGCGGATTTGACGCCATAATCTTGACGATTTCCGAACGCATGCCTGTCATATCGATTTGCTCACGTTGGGCAAGCATTCCCATCAGGGTCATCATACAACTATTGAGGGAAGCACACGTTAAATCCGTAGGGCTAAAAGCCTCCCCTTTGCCGTTATTATCCGGTGGGGCATCTGTGATTATCTTATTTCCAGAGCGTAAATGCGTGGCTTCTGTCCTCAATTCACCTAAATAAACACCCGTCATCGATACCATATGGAATAAGATTTTTCGTTCTATTTTGCGATACCAAATTAAGCCTTAAATTTAATCTATTACTTCTTGTCAGGATGAAGGGTCTCATCAGAATTTCAGCCTTTTTAGTGGTTTTTTGCATGGTTGGCGCAGCTGCGTCCGCTCAGACGCAAGACAGCTACGACTACCAGAGTGAATTTACCTGGGGTATCAATAAAAACACCTACGGAGGTTTGATCGGGGGCTTTGTCTTTAAAAAGGCACGTAAACTTAACGATCGTCTGTTGGAGACATTCGGGCTTGAGATCATGAATGTCAAGCATCCACAGGAAGTACGTCAGAATTCGCAAAGCACGGGTAATTACTTTATTTACGGTAAAAGCAATTACTTGTATGCGTTGCGATTTCAATACGGTCGTGATTTGATCCTTTTCAGAAAGGCACCGCAGCAAGGCGTTGAAATTAAAGCGGTCACTGCCATTGGTCCAACCCTCGGAGTCGTTGCACCCTATTATATCGAACGCCCTGCTGATCAGGGTGGATTTGTAACCATTCGCCAACAGTACAACCCCAGCATTCTAGCTGAAGAAATCTATGGCCCGGGTAGATTGTTTGAGGGCCTCGGTGAGTCAAACCTTAAGGTTGGTGCAAACGCTAAGGTCGCACTCAACTTCGAATTGGGAACTGTCAAAAGCCAGGTGACAGGATTTGAGGCCGGATTCCTTCTTGACGCCTACACAAGTAAAGTGATCATCGTTCCAACAGCTCAGAACTACGCAGTGTTTCCAACATTGTTTTTCACGCTCTTTTACGGAGGCAGAAAGTAACCGGTGTTGCTTGCAATTCCGCGGGCACAATCCTGTTTGTGCACCGGTGCTGCCCGAAGGCTGGCCATTCTTTGAGATTAATGGGTTTGCAACTTAAGCGCTTACCATCGAAGTATACGAAGAAGCGGGTAGCACGTACCCTTCCAGCGCAACAATCATTGGTGCCAACGGTTCTACTATTTCACAATTACCCCGAGCAATACTCCCAGCAGGATTATAAGCGGAGATGGAATCTTTGTAAAAACCAGTAGGCAGAACGTTGCAATCGTTACGCCAAAGTTCAGAAAGGAATTTTCCAGTGGTTGAAAAAGTATTATCGCGGAGGCAGCTACGAGTCCAGCACTCGCAGCGGTAATTCCTTCAAGGGATGCCCGCACAGCGCGATATTTTTTCAGACTCTCCCAAAAACGAATGACAAAGAAGATTAAGAATGTGCCTGGAAGAAAAATGCCTGCAGCGGACATCACGGCACCGAGGATTTGACCTCCAACACCATAGTCTCGCATTGACAGTGCCCCAATGTAAGCACTGAAAGAAAAATTGGGACCTGGTATCGCTTGTGCTAAACCATACCCCGAAAGAAATTCGTTGTGTGTAGTTGGGAAGTGAAGTGGCTTAGCATACTGCACAAACTCTGTATAAAGCAAGGGTGCCAGTACTTGCCCTCCACCAAAAACGAGACTTCCATTTCGATAAAAATTTTCGAACAATTTTATCGGAAGAAGTTGTGTAACGCCCCCCAAGATCGCTGCAAAAATCAATACTCCCGCCCACAGCAGGAAGTTTGCCCACTGAATAGAGACTTTACTTTTTTCCTCTTTTGGTTGCGCTCGAAATTTTAACGAGGTCACTAATCCTGCGCAAAGCAGAATGGCAGGAAAAACAAACGGTGATTGCACAAAATATGAAATCACCGCAGAAAGGATCAGAATGCCGATTCCGGTTTTCGTGTTTACCGTCTTGAGACTGATCATGTAGGCACCATAACTCACAAAGCCAACTGCCATGGGGCGAAGGAAGTCGGTCATCTCTATCAATTTCGTTTCATCAATCGCTCCCAACATTACCGCAGCGGTCGTCATAATGGCAACTGCAGGTAGTATCCATAGCAGCAGCGTGAGGTAGGCGAGCACCGGCCCACCGATTTTGAAACCAATGGCAGTGAGCGTTTGTGTCGATGCGGGGCCGGGTAGAATCTGACAGAGAGAATTTATCTCCAGCAAATCTTCATCAGACAAATAGCGTCTTTTATCAACGAGAATTTTTTGGAAATGGGCCAGATGCGCCTGCGGTCCGCCAAAAGTGGAGATAGCCAGGAGGAAAACGTCCTTTAGAAAAATGTAATATCTAACGCGTTTTACCAAAGGTGCATTGTTTGAAAAAAGTACCAATCATCAATATCCCGATCCCGATAGCCATCAGGGCAAGCAGCCCAACTTATCAATGACGATAGGTCTTTTGTCCCGATAGCTATCGGGATTTGATTATTGGTTATTGATATTTTATCCAAATCCATTACCAATTTGTTAATGCCCGGATCTTTATTTCTTTTTCTTTAATCCAATCTCTGCCAACCGCTGGTCCAGGAATTCTCCGGCAGTAATATCTTCCCACAATTTCGGATTGTCTTTATCCACTGTGCTCGGCAGCGCTGCAAGGCTCATCTCTGATCGTGGGTGCATGAAGAAAGGTATCGAATAGCGTGGTGTGTTCATCAGGTGCCTTGGCGGATTGACAACACGATGAATAGTAGACTTCAATTTCTTATTCGTGAATCGCTCAAGCATGTCACCGACATTGACAACAAGCTGCTCGGGTAATGCGGTGATCGGAATCCATTTGCCATCTCTTCTTAATACTTGTAATCCATCGGCACTCGCGCCCATGAGCAGCGTAATGAGGTTGATGTCTCCGTGCTCTGCTGCGCGCACTGCATCGGCAGGAACGGAATCGGGATCTTCGATAGGGAAATAGTGAATTGGCCTCAGGATACTATTTCCATTTTTGATTTTGTCATCGAAATACGTCTCAGGAAGATTGAGGTATAACGCGATCGCGCGAAGCATATACTGGCCGGTTTTTTCCAGTGCTTTATAAACCTCAATTGAAATTTCCTTTAACTCCGGAACTTCAGTCGGCCATATATTCGCAGGGTAATTTTCTTTTTT
>DASWTM010000058.1:0-2294 GCA_036402115.1 Chryseosolibacter sp. | reverse complement strand
CTTGTTTGGTTTCGGTTGTGTAGGCCAGGGTCTTTATCATGTTCTGCACGAAACGCATGGCGTTAAAGGCGAGATCAAAAAGATTTGCGTTAAAAACAAAAACAAGACGCGCCCAATTCCTGAACATTTTTTCACATTCGACAAAGCTGAAATCCTCAACGATCCGGATATCGACATTGTTGTTGAATTGATCGATGACGCTAACGCTGCCTATGAAATTGTAACGACCGCGTTAAAAAATGGAAAAGCGGTTGTAACAGCGAATAAGAAGATGCTGGCTGAGCACCTCGAGGAGATCTACAACCTCCAGCAAAAATACGGCAAGCCCGTACTTTACGAAGGAGCAGTATGCGGAAGCATCCCAATTCTTCGCAACCTGGAAGAATACTACGATAATGATTTAATCAGCAGCATCGAAGGAATCTTCAACGGCTCGACAAACTACATCCTGACGAAAGTGTTCGATGAGAAAAAATCGTATGATGAAGCCTTGAAGAAAGCGCAGGAGCTTGGATTTGCTGAATCCGATCCAACACTTGACGTGAAAGGATATGATCCGAAATACAAACTGGTTATTGCCATCGCGCATACGTTTGGCGTTTTTGTGAAACCTGAAGAAGTTATCAACATTGGTATCGACCGGATTTCAAACCTCGACTTGAAATTTGCACAGGAGAATAACTATACCATTAAACTAATCGCCCGTGCCTTCAAGCAGGATGGAAAAGTTTATGGATTCGTGGCACCACAGTTTATTGAGAATACTAATCCGCTAGCATCAGTAAGAAATGAGTTCAACGCTGTTCAGGTAAAAGGAGCTTTTGCTGAGACACAACTCTTCATTGGTAAAGGAGCGGGTAGCTATCCTACAGGCTCTGCAGTGCTTTCTGATATTTCCGCTTTGAATTACGACTACACCTACGAGTATAAAAAGCATCACCAGGACACTGACCTTGAATTTTCAAACGACCTGACCGTTGAAGCCTATATCAGCTTCGACAACGAAAATAAAGTTTCGATCAACGACTTTGTCGAGTTCCAGTCGGGCTACGCCTCGGGCGGCAAACAATACATGTTTGGAAAAATCAGCCTGGCCAAACTTGAAGCGTTTTCAAAAATTGATGGAATTGGAATCATCCTTTCGCCTAAGGCAATTGTAGCACATAGTCAGACCGTTAAGCAGCTGGCTGTAGCTTAAGCGTTGTAACACGGAACACTTGTTAGGACGATTGATCGAGCATGCGTTGAAAATATTTCAATTGCGTTGACTTGATCGATAAAATGTCCTAACTAGTGTCACGTCTACCCTTGAAGCGTTCGATTTCCATATTGCTGCTATCAATTTTCCTCTTCAATGTAGGAGGATACTATCTGGCGTTTATCGGATTAATGCACCGCTCCGACAAGATCCTTGAGGCTCGGATCGAAGCTAACGGGATAGACAGCAATGAGCTTATTGAAATAAAAATTCCGCTTACCCTACCCTACCCGATTCAACAGAAAGGTTTTGAAAATATCGATGGACGCTTTGAGCATAAGGGTGTATTCTACAAGCTTATCAAACACAAATTTGACCAGGACACAGTTTATGTCGTTTGTGTTCGTGATTCCGACACCCGAGAACTAACGCAGGCGTTCGAAGACTACGTTGCGAAGACGAACGATACGCCAACCAATTCAAAAAATACACTGACCCTTTTTGGAAAGTTCCTCAAAGATTTTCAGCATGTCGAGTCAGACATTGTTCAATCCGGTAACGGCTGGCAGTCGGTGATCCGTTTTCGAAACGCGACTTTTACCCTCCACAACGCGGTTCTTACACGTCATAGTCCTCCTCCAAAGGCTTAAAGGTTATTTATTCTCAGCAGAATAGTAGTCTGTCATAGACTAACTGCCTGCGCACTCCTTAAATCGAATATTAATCTTTAATCTATTCCTATGAGAAAATATTTTTACTCTTTGTTGGCGCTTGTCTTCGCGTTTATCTTTTCGCAAACCGCTTTGGCACAAGGTTGTGTTGCTGTCAAGAACATGTCTTCATGTTCATTGAACTGGGGAACTGATCAGAATTACAGCGGATGGCAAGCTTCCTTGAACTACCGCTACTTCAGGTCCTACAAACACTTCCGCGGAAAGCACGAAGAAACAGAACGTGTTGAAAACGGAACGGAAGTTATCAACAACGACAATTCAATCAATCTTGGAGCAACCTATACTTTCAATTCAAAATGGAGTGTGTCCGCTTTCGTTCCGTACATCTGGATCGATCGTTCATCCCTTTATGAACATCAGGG
>DASWTM010000057.1:0-47172 GCA_036402115.1 Chryseosolibacter sp. | reverse complement strand
AGAAAGTCGGTTTGGCGATCCATTGGTCTGGGGATTTTATTCTTCTCGATTGAATTGGCGTTCCTGGTTTCCAATCTTAACAAGTTCGCGCATGGCGGATGGTTCAGCTTTACCATTGCTACGTTGTTCTTCCTGATGATGTACATCCTGCTTCGCGCACGAAGACTTCGCGAGAGACATACCGAGTTTGTCGATTTGAAGCATTACGTTGGGATGTTGCAGGATTTACAAGCCGACCAGAGTGTACCAAAAGAAGCCACAAATCTCGTGTATCTGGCGATGGCCGACAGCAAGCGCTACATCGACTCGAATATTATCTATTCGATTTTTAAGAAAAGACCAAAACGTGCCGATGTTTACTGGTTCGTCCACGTAGACACCGTTGACAGTCCGTTCACAAGCAAGTATGTGGTCGATACCATTGTTCCGAAGAAATGCTTTTTTGTGCGGATCAAGTTGGGATTCAAGACTGACCATCGCGTGAACCTTATCTTTAACAAAATCATCCACGAGATGGCCGATGCAGGTGAGATCGATCTGACAAGTCCATATCCTGCGCTGCACAAATACAGCATGATGGCCGATTTCAAATTCATTATTCTCCATTCATGGGCCTCCTCCGACAGTGAGATCTCAAACTTCGAACGTTTCATCATTCAGGGCTATCGCGTACTCAAAGCCAACAGTCTGTCAACGGAGGAGCTATACGGCATCGAAGCCGCCAACCTCGAGATTGAAAAGGTTCCGATTCAGGTGGGGCCTCAGGCGAAGGTGAAAATCAAGCGGGAGCGCGAATAGTCAGTTTTGGCTCCGGACAATTTTAAATTTGAAATTTTACATTTGACATTTGTCCCGACACGAACCGTGCGTCCCTTAGTCATACATGCTGAAGCAGATGTGGCTGCCCCAACGAAAAAAAAGGCGTCACAAAATTTCAAATTTCAAATATCAAATTTCAAATCCTCCTCTATCCGCTACCGGACACCCCTGTCCACAAGTGACCGGATGAACTTTTAAAAAAGCGGAATTTAGCCTGATTTCGCAGGTTTTTAATGGCATTAATGTTGGAAATGACGGATCGTTCAACAACAATCTATGATCCGTAACTACATCACCATTGCTCTTCGAAGTATTCTCCGAAACAAAGCGTACTCGTTCATCAACATTGTCGGGCTGTCAGTGGGGATAGCGTGTTGCCTTTTGCTCGCCCTTTATGTTCAGGATGAAATGAGCTATGACCGACATCATAAAGATGTTGAGCGCACCTATCGCGTACTTTCATTGATGGGACAAAACGCAGAGCATACGATGCACTCAACCTCCGCTCCGATAGTATGGGGAATCAAGGATGAGCTACCTGAGATTGAAAAAGTAACGCGCCTCGTCAATCCTCCTGGCGTATCACAGAACCTGATCAAATACGAAGACAAACAGTTTTACGAAAGTCGTGGATATATAGCCGACTCGACCTTGTTCGATATTTTTACATACGACTTCAAAGAGGGTGATCCCAAAACATGTCTTGTAGAAGCGAATAGCATTGTGCTGACAGCGCGCCTTGCAGAAAAACTTTTCGGCAATGAGTCTGCACTCAACAAAGTGATTAATGTGAATCAAAGTGGTCCAGCTGCTGACTTCAAGGTCACGGCTGTGCTAGCGGAAGACCAGGGCAACACAGAACTTGAAGCCAACTTTTTCGTCTCAATGACTAGCAGTGGCTGGGCGGAATACCTTCGCAGTCCGGCAGTCATGGATCAGTGGGCCGGTCAGAATTTCCTTCTCTCGTACATTAAGTTGAAGCCGGGCAGTAATGCCGAAGAATTCATCCCGAAAATGAATCAGGTGTTTTTGAAATACGGTGCAGAAGACCTAAAGGCCCTTGGGATGAAAAAGAAACTCGGACTCTTCCCGCTTGGCGATATTTATCTTCATGCCTCGTACGGAGGAAGCAGTCCTCGAATTACTTACCTGTATGTCATTGTTTCAATTGCAGTCTTCATCTTATTGATTGCCTGTATAAACTTCATGAACCTTTCAACGGCCAAGGCAACGAAACGCGCAAATGAAGTCGGCTTACGAAAGACGCTTGGTGCATATAGATCGTCTTTAGTAGCGCAATTTCTGGGTGAGGCGATGGTCATCGTGATGCTTGCAATCTTCGTTAGCCTCGGAATCGTACAGGTACTTCTGCCATTGTTCAACGAGGTGACCTTGAAGTCCATCAGTTTCGACTCCGAAAACATGGGATTCTTCTTTGCAGCCCTCGTAGGAATTGCGATTGTCACTGGACTGATCGCAGGAAGCTATCCAGCATTTTACCTGTCATCGTTTCAACCGGCTAAAGTTCTCAAAGGAAAACTTGCGGTTAGTCAGTCCGGAAGTCTTATGCGGAAAAGCCTTGTTGTGTTTCAATTCATCGTTGCGATCACGTTGGTGTGTGGTATGATGATGATCACGAAACAATTGGCCTTCATGCAAGAGAAAGACCTTGGCTTCGACAGCGGGAATAAGATTGTGTTACCACTGCGTTCGGATGGCGTCCGCGCAAATTTTTCAGCCGCGAAAAATGAGATCACTAAAATTGCATCTGTGAAAAACGTAACTGCGTCAAATTATATCCCGGGCTCGCATGTGTGGCATGACTTCAGCTTATACCCTGCTGGTTCTTCGATGGAGAAGGCAGTAATGATCAAGAATGTTCGGGTCGAACCGAACTTCATGGACTTAATGAAATTGAAAATCGTAGCGGGACGCGGCTTCAGCGAAAATCGGGAAGCGGATGCTCAAAATAAAATCATCATTAACGAGACTGCTGCAAAACGCCTTGGCTTTGAGCCACAGGAAATTGCGGGGCAGACTATTTACAACGACCGAAGTACTGGTCGCGCGGAGTTTGAGGTTATCGGTGTGATGGAGGATTACCACCACATCTCGGTGAAAGATGAAATTTTTCCGATGTTGTATTTCGTGCAGGCGGATTTGAATGCCCATCATTTTATGATCGTTGAAGCCGATGGTAAAAACGTCAGCTCGACATTGGCAGCCATCGAAGAAACATGGAAAACATTAAACAGTGAAACACCGTTTGAATATACCTTCCTGGATGAGACGGTTAAAAAGCAGTATGAAGATGACCAGCGGGTTGCCAATGTGATCACAAGCTTTACCATCATTGCCATGATCATTTCTTGCCTGGGTCTCTACGGATTATCAACATTCATGGCGGAAAGAAGATTTAAAGAAATTGGCGTTCGGAAGGTAATGGGTGCCTCCGTCTCTCAAATCGTGCAAATGATGTCAGGCGAATTTGTAAAGCTCGTTGTAATTGCTTTCATCATTGCGATACCTCTCTCCTATTATGCGATTACCACCTGGTTGGAAAATTTTGCCTACAAGGCACCGGTGACGATGTCAATTTTTACGATCTCGGGCGTTAGTGCGTTGCTGATTGCCTTGATGACTATCAGCTTTGAATCGTTGCAGGCGGCATCGAGAAATCCGGTCAATGCGTTACGAAACGAATAAGATGATAATCCACTATGTTTAGAAATTACCTGGTTACCGCGTTTAGATTCTTAATTAAAAATCAACTTTTTACCACGATCAATGTCGTAGGCTTGGCGGTCAGCATTGCATCGAGCATGCTTATTTATCTATATGTTAAAAATGAATTAACCTATGATGAATTTCATGCTGACGTAGACAGGCTGTATATCATTGGTGAAGGGACGAAAGAGGGTAGTGAAGAAGAAGCCGCCTACTACCAAACCGTCCTCCCGATGCTGCCTGTTATGTTGGATGAATTTCCTGACATTGAATCTGGCACCCGCTACTTCGACTGGGAGCAACATGTGCTGATTGATGGAGACAAAAAATTTATCGAAAGTGTATTGTATGTCGATAAGACATTCCTCCAGGTACTTTCATTCCCCCTCCTGTACGGGGATCCTACTACTTGCCTTTCCCAAAAAGATCAGGTTGTAATTTCGTCACCCATCGCCATTAAGCTTTTTGGGTCGGTCGATGCCGTTGGCAAAAGCATCAAATTTGAAAATGAGAAAATATATTCTGTAAGTGGTGTGTTGGCCGAGGTTCCAGAGAACTCAAGCATCAGACCTGACGTTCTGATCTCACTGGCCGAGAAAGAAGAAGACAAACAATTTATGGAGATGGGCAACTGGTACAACACCATTGCCCACGCGATTGTGAAAGTGCGCGATGATGCCAACCTTTCGGCTCTTCGCGCGAAACTTCCCGCGTTTGTCAAAAACCATTATGATCCGGCTGCGAAAGACAGGACTTTAAAGATTTATCCGCTCGCAAACCTCCGTCAATCGGAGACGGAAAATCAAACTTTCATCTATGGACTTGCCACGATTGGTTTTCTCATTTTATTAATCGCGGTGTTCAATTTTATGAACCTTGCAATCGCCTCATCTCTCAAGCGACTAAAAGAAACCGGCCTGAGAAAAGTAATGGGCTCGGGTAAACGATCTATTTTGCTGCAGTTTTTCCTTGAAGCCGCGCTGCTAACGTTATGTGCGATAATCCTCAGCGTGGGAATACTTCAGCTTTGCCTTCCCATGGTAGATAAAATATTAAACGTATCGCTCGAATTGTCAACGGACCACCTGTTAGACCTTGCCATACTGTCGGCAATTCTCATTTTAGGGATTGGGTTCGTAGCCGGTGCTTATCCTGCAAACTACCTTTCATCATTTAACACGGTTAGTGCCGTGAAGGGAAAGATTCCAAACTATCGCAACCGAATTACGTTGAGGAATGCGCTGGTCGTTGCCCAGTTTGCCGTGTCGATTGCTATGATCGTTGGGGTGATTGTGGCTTCCCGTCAGATCCGTTTCATGAAGTCAGCGGATGTGAAATTCAATCGGGACAATGTGCTTGTCGCAAACCTTTCACTTGGATACCCAGACGAGAAAGCTGCGCGTACCAAACTTCGTGGTATCTACAATTCACTGAGTGAGCGTTCTGATGTTGCAACCATTTGCCTGTCGCAAAATGTTCCGGGAAGATATTCAGAGAGCTATAACGGATACTTCTCGGAAGATCACGCGGAGCCGATCTCACTGAGACAAGCCACCGTGGACGAGGCTTATCTGGCTTTGTATGGAATAAAGGTGGTGGAAGGAAACAACTTTTCTTCCTCTCTTTCCGATACGGGCCGATACGTGATGATCAATCAGGCAGCAGCCGATGCGTTTGGATGGAAAAACGCTGTCGGGAAGCAGATTCAAGGTAACGGTACAAAAGCGAAGTTTACAGTTATTGGAGTGTTTGACAATTTTCATTACCGGTCCCTGGAAGGCGATGTACAACCTCTCGTTCATTTTTACCTAAGGCCGAGATCAATTGATAACGCAAATTATCTCAGCGTTAAACTCATTCCATCAGAAGCAAAAGACGTTATCAGCTACCTGGAGAACGAGTGGAAAGCGCTTGACTCCTACGGAAGCTTTTCGTACTTCTTTGTCGATGAGGAATTTGATAATCAGTACGCGAGCGTTGAGCGTACATTAATCCTGATCTCCTTCTTCGCCCTTGTCGCGATCATTATTTCATGCTCGGGCATCTTCGCACTTTCTGCTATCGCGGCACAACAACGAACAAAGGAGGTCGGTATTCGCAAAGTGATGGGTGCATCGATGAGCGATGTGGTGACGTTGCTTTCAAAAGACTTTATTAAGCTCGTTGCAGTTGCAGTACTGGTAGCCGTACCGGGAGCCTGGTACGGCATGAACCAATGGCTTGAAGATTTCGCTTACAAGACAGACCTGGAGTGGTGGATCTTTATCGTTGCGGGATCGGCAGCGCTGATCATCGCATTCATAACTATTGCCAGTCAATCGGTCAAAGCTGCCTTGAACAATCCTGTGGATTCTCTGCGCAGTGAATAAAGTTGGGTCGGGCGTATTAACATCAATTAACACTAATTAACGTTTTATATGCCTGCACCCGCGCCCATCTATTAATTTCGGTCTGCCGATGAAACTATTAGCGTCCGATTTTCATCATACGACCGTAACAACACTGGCACCTTAAATGAGGTGTGCGTAACGATAAAGTACCAAACCTATGTTCAAAAATTATTTTATTATCGGCCTCCGGAATCTCCTCAAACAAAAAGGATATTCGTTCATCAAGATTTGTGGACTTGCATTCGGACTTGCAGCCAGTATGATGATTTACTTATATGTAAAAGAAGATCTTTCGTACGATACCTATCACAAAAACT
Source organism: Chryseosolibacter sp. (assembly GCA_036402115.1). Lineage (GTDB taxonomy): Bacteria > Bacteroidota > Bacteroidia > Cytophagales > Cyclobacteriaceae > Chryseosolibacter. The sequence continues at coordinate 40,919 of DASWTM010000057.1, read as the reverse complement.
TTAATACCATAGTAAGGGTTCTCACGATTGACAGTGCTGAAGGCGTAAGTAGTAAACTGGTTGGCGTTACGCAGCCGATGCTAGGACCTACCGCAACCAACGAACTTCCTGAGGTCGTCAACAGCGTTCGGTTCACCGGAGGGCAACCATACGACTTAAGTTATGAAGACAAAGCCTTGAAATGTCAAGGTGCGTTTCGTGTGGATCCTTCCGTTTTCGATGTATTCGACTTTAAAGTCATTGATGGCGCAACAACAGGCATATTAGATCAGCCGGGATCGATCGCGATCACACAATCACTAGCCAAAAAAATATTTGGTGACGATCGTGCTGTTGGAAAAACAATTAAACTTAATCAGAATACCGATCTGAACATAACAGCCGTGTTGGCGGACCAACCAAAAAATTCACACCTGCAGTTCGATTTGTTGCGGACTCTTGTGCCTGGACAAAATGAAGATGGCTTAAGACAATCATTGGAAACCTGGCAGGGAATTTTTTGTTTCACCTATCTCCTGTTGGATAAACCGGTAAATGAAAGTGATCTCAGCTCCAAGCTTCAGGCCATTAGTAAGAAAAACAATGCGTTCGAGTTTTTTACTCCGGTTGTCCAAAAACTTGAGGACATTCATTTAAAATCAAAAGATATCCTGTTCGAAACGAACGCGAATAAGTCAGACGAGCTTAACGTGTATGTTCTCAGTATTATCGCGGTTTTAATTCTGGTACTTGCTGCAGTCAACTTCATGAACCTGGTGACGGCAAAGTCAACGGGCCGTGCGAAGGAAGTGGGAATGCGAAAAGTTATAGGGGCGGTTCGCTATCAGCTAATTGGCCAACATCTTACTGAGTCGATTCTTGTCACGATCATTGCTGCCGTAATCGCTCTCGCGTTGGTATTTGTCATGACCCCAATTCTGAATAGCAGCTATCAGCGTTATGCGGATTTTATGATGCTCCTACAGCCACAAAGCCTGCTGGTGATTGGAACACTTGTACTTTTTGTCGGGCTGTTGGCCGGCCTTTATCCCGCTTTTGTGCTCTCCGGCTTTAAGCCCATCATGGTGTTGAAAGGTTCATTCAAAAATTCCACCAGCGGAATCCGCCTGAGGAAAGCTTTGGTAGTGCTACAATTCACGATTTCTATCGCCTTAATGGTAGGAACCGGAATTGTGTATCAGCAAATGCGCTATATCTACACGGCAGACCTTGGCTACGATCGCGATCAGGTCATCACGATTCAACAAAGCGGCCCGGCTGTCGGGTTATCGCAGACTTTCAAAACAGAACTTTTAAGAAATGAGAATATCAAAGCAGTCGGAACTGCATCTGCGCGTATAGGGCAGCAGTTGGGAAGAACGAATATCATTCCTGACGGAGCCACCAGCGAAACCAACATCATCACGAGCATCATGAGTGCAGATGAAACGTACATTCCTGCCATGGGAATGGAGATGATCGCTGGCCGAAATTTCTCAAGGGAATTTGCCGATACGCTTTCCATGATCATCAATGAAGAGATGACCCGGTTATTAAAGTGGGATGATGCTATCGGAAAACGTATCAGCCTTCAATCAGGTCCAAACCCCACTGACCTTACCGCTTATACGGTTGTGGGCGTGGTGAAAGATTTTCACTTCGCAACCATCCGCCATAAGTTAGAACCAATGTTCATGCTCTACGGTGAGAACAATCCTGCGGTTGCCATAAAAGTGAAACCGGAAAATATGAGTGAGACAATAGCCTATATTGAACAGACGTGGAAGAAAGTGAATCCGGGACGAACATTTGAATACGCATTCCTGGATGAGCAATTCGCCAACCTTTATCGGAACGAGCAGGCGTTTGCTACCATGTTTACTCACTTCACCGTTCTGGCGATTGTTATTGCAGGATTAGGTTTGTTTGCACTGTCAGCATTCACAGCCGAACAACGAAAAAAAGAAATCGGAATCCGGAAAGTTTTGGGTGCGAGTAATTCCAATATTCTCTACAAGCTTTCCGCTGAGTTTATTCAGTTGATAGTCATCTCCTTCGTCTTGGCGAGCGGCATTGCGTGGTTGGTGATGACAAAGTGGTTAGAAGACTTCCAATACAGCATTAAACTGGGAATCGGAATTTTCCTTATAGCGGGAGTCGCATCCATTGCAATAGCCATGCTGACGATCAGTTTCCAGGCCTTAAAAGCTGCGTTCAGCAACCCAGTCGATTCGCTACGAAACGAGTAGCGGAGGTCGGATGCCGAAAAAATTTCGCATCCCTTCTTCGCCTCAACGTTTAGTATTATATTGGACGGTTAAATCCCGCCATGCTCAAGAATTACCTGCTTATTGTTCTGCGGTTTATGTCCCGCCAGCGGGGCTTTTCGTTTATCAATATTTCAGGTCTCACCCTTGGCATCGCTTGCAGCTTACTGATTCTCCTTTACGTCCAGGACGAGCTTCAATACGACCAGTTTCATCCGGACATTGATCGTTCGTATCGCGTAGCATTCGAAGGAAGACTTCAAGGGAAAGGTATCCGCTCCACGCTTACATCTTTTCCACTTTCAAAGGCTCTGCAAAAAGAACTTCCTGGCGTGGAGAGCGCAACCCGGATTGTGAAATGGGCAACGTTTCCTGTCCACTATCAGGGAAAAACTTCTACCGAGCCGTACTTGTTGCTGGTCGACCGGAATTTTTTCAAATTCTTCAACTTCAAATTAGTTGAAGGGCATCCAGATTCGGTGCTGACGGGTGAGCGTAAAGTTGTTATTTCAGAATCTGCCGCAAAACGAATTTTCGATTATAAAGGAAGAGGTGATCGCTCTCCGATTGGAAAGAAATTCGAAATGGCGCAAGACTACGAAGTCTACGTTTCAGGAATTGCCGAAGATCCTCCGTTGAATAGCCATTTCCATTTTACACTGCTTCTGTCGTTAGACTCATGGGGCGTTGCTGAAAATGAAGATTGGATTTCGACACAAGTCCTTACCTATTTTAAGCTTGCGCCTGATGCGCCATCAGACCAATTGAACGAGCGCATCAACCAGTTGCTTTCCTACAAGCTGAACAAGGAGTTGCAGGAAGTGCGCAAGCTTACGCTTGAAGAATTCAGAAAGCAGGGCAACGAACTCAAGTATTTTGTGCAGCCGATGGCGGACATTCACCTGAAGTCAGCGCTATCTGAAGAAATCGAGCCGAACGGAAGCATCGAGTACATTTATCTTTTCAGTTGTATCGCGGCCTTCATTATTATGCTGGCGTGCATCAACTTTATGAACCTGACTACAGCGCAGTCAGCAAGCCGTGCAAAAGAAGTTGCCGTCCGAAAATCAGTCGGTGCACAAAACGCACGATTGATTTCCCAGTTCCTGCTCGAGTCTTACTTCTATGTTATTATCGCAGTTATCCTTGCAATCTCTTTTGTCATTATTATTTTAAAACCTTTCAATTACTTCACAGGAAAAGAAATACCTTTTGCGACATTATTCCAACCGGAATTCGTTCTCGGCATTTTTGTCTTTGTTATTGCCACAGGACTTGTGGCTGGAAGCTATCCTGCATTCTACCTGACACAATTCAGTCCGATTGAAGTCCTGAAAGGAAGTCTTCGAGCACGACTGAGAAGTTACGGCATCCGGAATATTCTTGTCGTGTTCCAATTCTTCATTTCGACATCGCTCATTATTGCAACGATGATTGTCTATGACCAGCTGCAGTACGTTCAGAAAGCAAACCTGGGATTCAATAAGGAAAATATTGTAAACCTTTTACATACCCGCAACCTTGGCAACAAAGGCACAGCATTCAAGCAACAACTTTTGCAAAATGAGTTCATTGCATCGGCCAGTTATTGTAACAGGCTTCCTCCTAACATTGACTGGCAATCCGTTTTTCGTACAGAGAATTCCGAGAAGGATCACTTGTTTTCAGTATATGAGATGGATTATGATCACCTGAAGACAATGGGGTACACCATGCTTCAGGGAAGATTCTTTTCAAACAAATCTCCGCGCGACAGTTCCTTTCTCATTGTTAATGAAAAAGCGGCTGAGACACTTGGAATCAAGGTGGTTGATGGCCAGAAAATATTTTCGGGATACGATCAGCCTAACGGACGAATTCGTCAAGTGATCGGGATCATGAAGGATTTTAATTTCAGAAGCCTGAAAGAACCGATTCAACCGCTCGCCATCGTATTGGGATATGAACCAAACTGGGAGATGGCGGTTCGGATTAAAGAAGGTCGATTGCAAGAAGGGCTTGCCGCTATGGAAAAGCTATGGAAAGAGTTTGCTCCTACTGCACCTTTTGAGTACTCGCTTGTAGAAGAAAACTTCCGTCACAAGATCGAGACAGAAAAACGGGTCGCGACATTATTTATGGTCTTTACACTCCTTGCCATCCTCATCGCTTGTCTTGGCTTGTTTGGGTTGGCAACATTTACAGCAGAGCAGCAACGAAAAGCGATTGGAATCCGCAAAGTGCTTGGCGCCAATGTCCATGAAATTGTGAGGATGCTGAACATGAACTTCCTCAAGCTGGTCTTGATCGCTAACATTCTTGCATGGCCGTTTACATGGTGGGTAATGAGTATGTGGCTGGATCAGTTCGCCTTCCACATCGCGATCCCCTGGTGGATTTTCCTGCTGGCGGGGGCCATAACGTTCATTATCGCGTTGTTTTCCGTTAGTTTTCAGGCACTTAGGGCAGCTTCCGGAAATCCCGTAAATTCCTTGAGAAATGAATAGGGGTTGACGCAACCTCAGGTGTCTTTTAGTAGTCTTGACACTATAATACCCGAGTTATGAAGAAATCCGTCCTCATCGCCTTTGGCCTGTTAATCACCACTGGAGCTTTTGCGCAGGAAATTCAGAAAGAATTAAAATCATTTTCACGTATAGTTGCATCTCCACGCGTCAACCTGATATTGAAGCAAGGTGAAAAAGAAAGCATCAGGCTGGTGTACCGCGATGTCAGCAAGAGCAAAATCAACATTGAAGTCTCCAATCACACACTCCATATCTATCTCGACAATGCACGTAAAGTAGAGAAGGTTGATCCCTATGAAAAAGGGCACGGACCAAGAAGGAATATGTATGATGGCGTTTCCATTACCGCCTATGTTACATACAAATCTCTTGAAGGGCTTGAGATCCGCGGCAACCAGGAATTGACCTGTTATGATCCTATCGAATCGCCCGAGTTCCGTTTAAAGGCCTATGGCGAAAACGAAATCACCCTTGCTTCTCTCAAGACAGATTTCTTTAAGGCATCCCTGTACGGAACGAATGAGTTAAAGATCGCAAAAGGAAAAGTTGTCGAACAGAAGTATAAGCTCTATGGAGAAAATAAGATCGACACTCGCCAGATGAAGAGCGCGTATGCATCCACCAGCATCTTTGGCGAAGGTCAACTAAAAATCACATCAACCGAAGAAGTACGTGTAGATGCTTTCGGGGAACCCAACATTTACGTCAATGGCGGTGCACACGTCAACAAACGACTCGTGATTGGTAACACCTACATTCACCACGAAAACTAGTGGCAAAATTCAGGAACCACAGAGATACGGAGAAGGCACAGAGACATCACAGAGGAAACAACCTGGCAGAACGTGGGCAATTAGAGATCAATATGCATCATGCTTATTCGTTTGCCGGAGGACACTGGCTTGACGAATGTCAAGCGTAGAAGATGATTATTGCTATCAGCCATCACCCATTTCTCATCACCCTTTCCCTCTTTTCCCCGAATGACCAGTGACCAGTGACTAAATCCAGGAACCACAGAGCTACAGAGGAATCACAGCGGTACACTGAGGAAATGTTCTGGCCGACCGTGGGTATTTCGAGATTGACATGCATCTAGCTCAAATGTGTGCTGGAGATCACAGGCTTGACGCATTTCTGTTTTTCTCTTTCCTCCCAATGACTTGTGACCAGTGGCTAAATCCAGGAACCACAGAGATACAGAGCAATCACAGAGGTGCACTGAGGAAATGTTCTGGCCGAACGTGGGATTTCGAGATTGATCTGCATCAAGCTCAAATGTGTGTTGGGGATCACAGGCTTGACGCATTTCTGTTTTTCTCTTTCCTCCCAATGACTTGTGACCAGTGACTACCTACTGTACTGACTCATAACCAATGCAATTACCCATCACCCATCACCTATTACCCATTACCAATAACCCACCGCCCATCCCGGTTATCACCTCCCGACTCCCAGCACCTAGCTCCCGATTCCCCCTCTCCCTCAGCCAAACCCCTTACCCACTAAGTCCCACTATCCCGCAAACCGAACAACGCGTTACTTCATTCAGCAAATATGGAAACATCTTCACGGGTGCATCCTGCATGTAGAACCAAACAAAAAATCGTATGAAACGCTGGAAACTTGTTGCGATGATTTTGCTGGTAGTCAGCACAGTCACGCTGTTGTCGTTTACCTTCCGCAGGGCGGATGAAAAGCAGACCGTCAAAAAGAAAATAGGATTTGTTCCACCGAAGGGTTGTGTCTTCCGGACGGTCATGGGTGAAGAGTCTTCCGATTCTTCATTTGTCTATAAGACTCCGGAAAATGTCACGACATCGATGGATCGTGGCCTAGCTTGGATCGTGGAAGCACAAAATGCAAATGGCGGTTGGGGTGCAGGAAGTCACTCACGCCAGGATATACGCGATCCGCATGCGGTTCAAACGGATCCTGCGACAACTTCGATGGTAGCCATGGCGTTGCTTCGTAGTGGAAGTACACTGACCTCGGGAAAAAATTCCGCCCAACTGAAGAAGGCGCTCAATTACTTGTTGGAGACCGTTGAAAAGTCATCACCCTCACATTCAAACATCACTGACATTACCGGTACACAAATTCAAACCAAACTCGGTGCAAATATTGATGTTGTGCTGACAGCACAATTTCTATCGGATGTAGTTGACCACGCTAACTCAGACGAAGCGTTAAAAAGAAGAATCGAAAAAGCGCTTGATGTGTGTGTCGATAAAATTCAAAAGGCTCAGGATGTGAACGGTAGCACAGCAGGATCAGGATGGGCAGGCGTACTTCAATCATCGTTTGCAACAACCGCCTTAGAAGCTGCCGAAACAAAAGGTGCAAAGGTTGATAAGCAAGCATTAGCGAAGTCGAGAGAATTTCAGAAAAAGAACTATGATCCTGCATCAGGAAATGTGAACACCGACATGGGTGCTGGGGTTGTGTTGTATTCGGTGACCGGCTCAGCACGTGCCAGCGCAAAAGAAGCGCGCAAGGTGAAAGAGGAAATTGCCCAGGCAAAAGCGGAAGGAAGAATCGATGCAGCTGCACCTGTGACGGCAGAGAACCTCGAAAAGATCGGATATGACAAAGATGATGCGTTGAAGTATTCAACCTCTTACAATGTTTACGAATCTGCGAAAGTGCAGGCCCAGCAGGAAGATGTGATGAGTGGATTTGGCAATAACGGTGGCGAAGAATTTATGAGCTATCTGCAGACTGGTGAAAGTATGATCGTCAGTAAAGATGAGAGCTGGAAAAAATGGTACGACAACATGAGCGGCAGATTGCTGAAAATTCAAAACAATGACGGCAGTTGGAATGGACATCATTGCATCACGAGTCCGGTGTTCTGCACAGCGACTTGTTTATTGATACTCTCGGTGAATAATGATGTGGATAAGCTGGTTAAGCAGGGAGCAAAATAAATTCCCGCAAAGCCGAGTTTTTCTTTACCGCAAAGGCGCTGAGGAACGCAGAGGATTTTTGAGTCTGCGTTTCTTTGTCATTTGTGCTTATATCACCTGCGTACGTGACCTTTTCGGCTTTTTATTGTGTCTGGAAGGAATTCAGACTATCTTGGTTTGACACAATATAATCGTATGAAGATCAAAGCAACGTTACTCGCATTTCTTTTCGTCATCACTCAATTTTCGCACGCACAAAAGCTTTCATCAGGGCCACAGGTGCTGACCTTCTTTTCTGACGCAGATGATACAGAACAACCTTACGGTCTGTATCTGCCGAAAAACTATGATGAGAATAAAAAATATCCACTTGTCATCATGTTGCATGGTGCAGGCTCCAATCATCGGCTTGCATTGAGGCGAGTCTTCGGCAAAAGTAATTCTAATGGTGAGACGGACGTTGAAGCCACGCGCTACTTCCCGGAGTGGAAAGATATCGACTACATTGTTGTCTCTCCGTACGCGCGCGGAACGGCTGGTTACCAGGGAATCCCTGAGAAGGATGTCTATGATGTATTGGCGGATGTTAAGAAACGCTTTAACATTGATGAAGACAGAACGTACCTCACCGGACTCTCAATGGGTGGTGGTGGAACGCTCTGGATCGGGATGACACGGCCGGATATCTGGGCGGCTATTGCACCGGTGTGCCCTGCACCACCACAAGGTACTGATCTCCTCATCGACAACGCCTTAAACCTTCCTGCACATTTTTATCACGGAGACAAAGATCAGGCGGTGCCCGTAACCGTTTCGCGCGACTGGACGGCAAAGTTGAAAGCGATGGGCGCACATGTCGAATACGATGAGTACCCTGGCGTCAATCATGACAGCTGGGTTAACGCCTACCAGGACGAAGCTGTCTTTTCATGGTTTGATAAGTTCAAAAGAAATCGGTTTCCCGATCGCGTCACCTACAATTCCAACCAGTACAAATACAACAAAGCCTATTGGGTTACTTTCGACAAGCTGATCCCCGGATCGTTGGCAAAGATCGATGCTAAATTTACCGAACCGAACAAACTTGAAATCACAACGGCAAGCCTGGACGCATTTACGCTGACACTACAAGGGCATCCCAAATATGAAAGTGGCAAACCGCTAATTGTAACCCTTGACGGAAAGAAAATTAAGACGCAAACCAGTGACATCGTTTCATTCTCGAAAAAAGATGGCAAGTGGATTAATACAAAGTGGCAAGGAAGTGCCGACAGCAAAAATGAGAAACTGGGCGGGCCGATCAAGGAAGCATTTGCCACCAGACATATTTATGTATATGGCACAGCAGGAAATCCCACACCAGAAGAATTGAAGAAACGCCAGGATATTGCCACGGAAGCTGCAAACTGGTCATTCTATCGTGGTGCGTTCCTGGGAAGAATCATGTTCTTCCCACGTATCGTTGCCGACAAAGACGTAAGGCCAAGCGATATCGAGTCAAGCAACCTGATTTTGTTTGGAACATCAGAGACAAACCTTCTAGTCGACAGATACAAAGATCGTCTACCCCTTCACCTCGACAATAGTAAAACAAGCGATCACGGGTTATTCTATGTTTATCCAATCGATGGACACTACGTAGCTGTAAACTCCGGTTTACCCTGGTGGGCGAATTCCCAAGGTCAGAATTATCGCTTCCCTCCTTCGTTCAATGAAGTTCCCAACCTGAAAGACTTCGTGCTTTTTAAGAACAGTGTGAAGGAGGTTGTTGTTGACGGGTACTTCGATGATGAGTGGAAGTTGCCAGCGGAGAGCAAGTCGAAATTGATGGCTGGGGGTGCAGTTGGTAAATAAATTTCCTCAACGCAGAGTTGCGGAGTTCGCGGAGGAATATCCTTAGCGAACTCTGCATCTCTGCGGCTCTGCGTTGAAAAAGCCTTATTCAATGAACACAACGTCCGAACGCTTCGACACTCCGCTTTCGTTGAACGCTTCTATCGCGAAGTAGTAGCTCACTCCTTTTGAGAGGGCGCGGATCTCTTTCGATGAAGGAGCATCGCCCCAGACCTGATACGTTTGATAAAGTTTGTTCTTATCGATTCCCCACAGGATGTTGTAGCCAACGGCTCCTGAAACTTTCTGCCACATAACGGTACCGTTGCGCGGATCGGTGTCGCGTTTTGCTATTACTCCCTTTGGTGTTGATGGGATTGGATCCTTGCTCTTTCCGAACACACGGATATCGCTGATGGCAAGGTTTGGTGCGGCAACATAAATGTGCTCGTACTTCACAAATCTGCCCTCAACTGGACTTGGCAGTTCGATGTAAGCATTGGGTCGATCGCGTTTCTCGTTAGACAAGTCTGCAACTTTCTCCCATGCTTTTCCATCCTTCGAGATAAAAATACGGAACTGCGTGTAGATCTTAGGATCAAAACCGTTGAAGATATCTGACTTGTAGTCGGTGTAATTTATCTGTACTGCATTGATGGCGCAAACTTTTTGGAGATCGACAGTCACTGATTCTCCTTCCTTGTTTTGCCTCGCAACCCAAAACGTTCTTGGATTCTCATCCGTAATGGACGACACGTTAAAGGTATCCATCACAGAAGATGCGGTCGCAGGTTTCTTATACGAGAGCAACATCCATCCTGTAAAGAGCTCGTCCTTATTCTGCCATTTCTTTGTCGGCAGATAATGTGGAAAGTCCCCAAACCTGGTGTTGGCAAACATTTGACCATCCTGATCAAAGCCAGTCGGAAACATTGCTATCCTTCGTTCAAAATTCCAGTTCACGGCAATCCACGGTGTACCCGTGTTCCAATAGTTTCCATAACTATCCTGAAATGTATTTCCATGGCCCGCACCGTTTACAAATCCACCAGGTTTATAAGAGATCGGGTTATACGGAGCATACGTGAAGGGTCCAAGCGGATGATCACCGACATAGGTGCCATTAGCGTATACGTTGTATTCCGTGCCGGGCGCACCATATTGCAGATAGTATTTTCCGTTGTGCTTTGTCATCCATGCACCTTCCGTAAAAGGTTTGATGCTGGAGGTGTGATCACGTCCAAACCTTTCCCATCCGTGTTCCTCCGGCTTCAGGTAAATCAATCCTTTGTATTCACCTTTGTAATTCAACTGCTTGCTCTTGTCCAACTCACTTCCAAAAAGCGGATAGACATTAGACGAGCCCCAATACATATACCATTTATCTAGCTCTTCATCATAAAATAGTGCCGGATCCCACGGCCCAATATCTTTGGGAAGTGCAGGCGGCCAGCGGTTGTAGAAAATCAGTTTTCCTTTTTCAGGTTCCGTGGAAATAAAGATCGGGCGCCTTTCGAAAGTTGATTGGAAAAGATAGAGCGTATCTCGGACTGACATGGCAGCCGGAGCACACATGTCCTCCATCGGCCACTTATCAGGAACGATGTAATTCCAGTTAACAAGATCTTTTGAATGCCAGTATCCACCTGAGATCGTGACAAACAAAAAGTATTCACCCATGTGGTTAACGATAACCGGATCCGCACCAGACCTGTACGAGATTTTTTCCTGCAGCTGTTCGAAGTTGTACCGATAGTTGATGTCCATCGGGTTGCAATACGTTCGCTGGGTTGTTTGCGAATAGGCTATTGCGATAACAGAAAAACATAGAAAAGTAAGAAGCAGCTTCATAGCGAACCTTTCTTAAAGTTAAGAAGGGAGGCTAAGAATCGAAGACAACCGAAAGTTTAATTTTCCAGGTGACCGTGAATCTTTGAATTTCCACTGAGCACGTAATTCATTATAACCGGCTTGCCGTCAATATGCAGGACCGAGTTGTCATCGAGGCTAATGAGTTCGATGACTTTAGTAGGACCGAGCTTGATCGTTGTTTGGTCTTTTACCGACTCACACCAAACGAGTTTGCTGGAAAGCTGGCTGACGTCAAGTGTTACGTTTCCACGAATGCCACGAATAATGAGCTTTTTGCAAACCCCGCGTAAACTTACCGTGCCGGTACCATTCAAAGATATTTCAAGTGTATTTTTTGAGCAGAATACCAATCCCGAAAGTTCGAAATTTCCTTTGGCCACAAACTTCGCATCGCCATAGTTTCCAATGACAATGGAGTCATCTTTTTGATTGCCAATAAACTCAAAGTTGCGGGAAGCCGAAAGCGGTGGAAGCAGCGTCTTGACCATAGGTTGTTTTTAAGGCGTACGGATGAAAATGGTGTTGATCACCGTAATTATCCATATAAACAAAAAAACATTTAGCCTGTTCGGAAGGCAACTTATCAATCCAAAATATAAAAAATATTAAGGGCTATCAGGAGCAACCGATTGATCCTGTGACGGTTAAAAAAACAAGTTTGAAAAAAAATATAAACGAAATATCAGCTTCTATGAGTGGATAGGCCATTGATTTCCATGATGCGGTCCTCGAACTCATCGTTTGGCAGGATCGATTTGCTCTTCACTCTATTTTTATAGGAGTAAATCGTGTTTACCGAATAGCCCAAAATCTTCGCAATTTTTTCGGAATCCTGTATACCCAACCGGATCAGCGCGAATATCCGCAATTCCGTATTCAGAAGTTGGTTCTCCTTTAATACGATTCGGTGTTCGGGCTCGAAATAGGAATTGAAAATCTCCACAAAATCGGGGAACAACTTCAGGAAGATCTTATCGAAATTAAAATAAAGCTCCTCGCGCTCGTGTACCGGGTTTATCGTATTGACGAGGTACTTAATGTCATCGACCTTGCGCGTCTGAAGTTTTTGATCGATGGAATTCCGAAACGACTCGATCTTATCGATGTAATGAGAATTGTTGCTGAAATAGTAGCCGATATACTCCTCCTTGATCTTATCGGCTTCAAGAAGTTTGTGGTTGATTTCCTGCAGATTGCGATTTGCTTCGCGGATAGTGGCTTCGGCCAGTTTTAACTTTTTCAACTGTTTCGAGATGATGATGGAAAAAACCACTACGACCAAAATAAGAATTGTGGCTCCGGCCGAGTAGCTCAACCACGCCTTTCGCTGCGCCTCCACTGTATTCAATTGAGCCGAAGCAATGAGTGGAAGAATAGACATGATCTCGACTTTCCGCTGACGGGCGCCATAGAACTCCGCATCATGCAATGCTTGTTTGATAAAGACATACGCGTTTTCGGTATCGCCTCGTTCATGCAGCATCCGGGCGAGTGTATGCATGGCCGCGGTCTCTTTCGTGGCTGCGCGAATATCGGAAAGCGATGACATAATCATGTAGGCTACACCTCGTTCATCGTCTTTGAGGTTTCTGTAAGCCGTGCTGAGATCATAGTAGTTGACCGCAAGCTGCGGATACGTCAGCTGATGCTCCCGAAGAAGTGTCTCGATCAACGTAATGGCTTTGGAAAAATCGCGCAGAAAAATACTTTTGATCGCTCCGAAGTAATAGTAGTGATACGATCCTTTCTGACTCAGCCGGATAGCGGAGTCCAGATAGGCTTGATCAAGGCTGAGATAGAAGTTCCGATAATGCTGATCGTTGTTATAGATATTGAGGTCCGAATACGCTCGTGACAAAAGTCGATAATAATCGAGGCGCGTTGTATCCACTAAATATTTAACTTCAACACGCTTGAGAGAATCAAACGTCTCCTTAAACATTCCGGACGAAATGAGGATAAAGCCCAGCTTAACACGCGCGTAACTGACTTTTATTGGGTCGTTCAATTGATATGCCGTATGGATAAGCTTGTTAGCATATTGAAAGGCTGAATCATAAATGAAAGTCTTATAAAGATGATACAGCCCATTATAAATTTCGAACCGTTTTTCCAGATCGTTAGGCCGAACCTGGTGCAACTTCTGCTTGAGCTTTTCAATGCGCGCAAGTTTCTGATCAACATAGATGTCACGCTGACCGATCTCCTTCTTTAATACAGAGATCAAACTGTCATTGTCCACCCTACCGAATACGGTAAGAGTCGAAATCAAGAAAATCCCAACAAACGCAATTCTCATCATTGTCTAAATATAGAAGATTTCACAGCAAGCGGAAAAATAAAAATAGTCCGTATTTGAACAGGTCAAGGCGGGTTTTGGACAGTCGTTTAGTCGTAAAAAGGGTGATTTTAGCCCAATGGAGCAACCTACGCGAAAAAGTATGGTCTTTGCGTAACGTTGGGAAGAAACAGGAGTTTCTACTTCAATAAAGCCAGGTCTATGATTAGAAATTACTTCACTGTTGCGCTTCGGCACCTGCTCAAAAACAAAACGTTCTCACTCATCAATATCCTTGGACTGTCGTCAGGAATCGCGTGCTGCCTATTGCTCGCGCTGTTCATCCAGGATGAATTGAGTTACGAAAAACACTTTGCGGACCACGATCGGGTGTACCGGCTCTACACGACCTTTGTTCGCGAAGGCAAACCGGAAAATTTTCCACGCGTATCGCCACCGATTGCCATGGATCTCATTGATGAGGTTCCGGAAGTAGAGACTGCCACGCGCATTGTAACACCTCCCGAAGTGGAAGTTCACATAATCCGTTACAACGATAAAATATTTTATGAAAAAAGAGGGATGCTTGTGGATTCTACCTTCCTCGATGTATTTCCGTATGAGCTGAAGGAGGGAGATCGTAATACCGCACTGGATGCACCGTCTACCGTTTTACTTTCTGAAAACCTTGCTGGCAAAATTTTCGGATCAAAGAGTCCGCTTGACGAATTGCTGATCATCAACAGTGGCCGGTCTGCCGATACCTTTAAAGTCACCGGTGTACTCAAGCACACAGAATTCAATTCACATGCTGACGCTGATTTCTACCTCAGCATGCGCAGTGCCGGGTGGGGCGAGTATGTGATGGGCGAAAGAACATGGGCCTGGAATAATTTTGTTGCCGGTTACGTAAAGCTAAAGCCTTCTACTTCTGCAAAAGCGGTTGAAGAAAAGTTACCCGGGCTAATTGATAAGTACGCGGGCACTGATTTGAAAAATGCGGGACTGAAAAAAGATATCGGTCTCCAGGCATTAACTGACATCCGATTATACTCCGATTTCTCCGACACGTTTGGTGACACCGGCTCCGGTGGAATTGTGTACGTGTATATCCTGGGCTCAATCGGAATATTCATCTTATTGTTAGCTTGTATCAACTTCATGAATCTTACAACCGCGAAGGCATCCCAGCGTGCGAATGAAGTTGGCGTTCGGAAGGCAATGGGCGCAAATCGTCCCATGCTGGTGCGTCAGTTCCTGGGCGAATCCATGACAATCGTTTTTGTTTCGCTTGTAATTTCACTGCTGTTGGTCACGTTTGTGCTCCCAGCCATTAACTCAGTCACCGGAAAAGATCTGAGTGTAAATCCCACAAACGTTTTGTTTATCGTAATTGCCATGCTTGTAGTTGGAACTCTAACGGGTGTGATTGCAGGAAGCTACCCGGCATTTTTCCTGTCTTCGTTCGAACCAGCGAAAGTTCTCAAGAATAAAAGTCTCACGAGTGATGGCTCGCGCTTGCTCCGACAAGGCCTCGTAGTGTTCCAGTTTGTAATCACCATCACGCTAATTTCTTCCATCATCATCGTGCAGAAACAGCTTCGATTCATCCAGGAGAAACCCCTTGGATTCAACCAGGAACATAAGGTAATGATTCCCATGCGGACAGATGAAGCTACTCGTGCATTTGTGAATCTGAAAACAGCCTTTGAAAATATCAGTGGTGTAAAGGAAGTCTCTGCAACAAGCAGTTTACCGTCTATGCCCGTTTTGCGCGATTTCGGTGTGTTCCCACAAGGTTCATCCCGAGATAAGGCGGTACTCCATCGTGTTGTCCATGTTGACGAAGATTACTTCAAAGTGCTCGATATCAAAATGCTCGCTGGGCGCGACTTCAATGCAGAGACGGATACGATGTCGTATGTGTTGAATGATAATAAGATTATCGTTAACCAGGCTTGCTTAAAAGAATTCGGGATCGATTTGCAAAATGCGATTGGAAGCCAAGTCTTCTCAGACTACGGTTCGCTGAGACGATTCGAAATCATGGGCGTGGTTGAAGACTTCCATCAATTTTCTTTGCATCAACCCATCGCACCGATGATCTTCTATGTTCCACCAGGCAGGACAACCTATACGTATCTGACAGCATCTGTGAATGGTGAAAACTACACACAAACATTAGCGCAGATGAAAGAAGCGTGGGACAAGGTCGTGCGTAACACACCGTTTGAAAGTCAGTTTCTCAGCGACAGCGTGAAAAAACAATATGAAGAAGACAGCAAAATATCATTGATGCTAACGTGGTCAACCGGTCTGGCGATTTTGATCTGCTGTCTCGGATTGTATGGAC
Source organism: Chryseosolibacter sp. (assembly GCA_036402115.1). Taxonomy (GTDB): domain Bacteria; phylum Bacteroidota; class Bacteroidia; order Cytophagales; family Cyclobacteriaceae; genus Chryseosolibacter. Next base: position 24,921 of record DASWTM010000057.1, on the reverse strand, counting down.
TATCCGTTTACGTTGCAGAGAGACGCGTTAAAGAAATTGGAATTCGGAAAGTGCTTGGCGCCACTGTTCCAAACATCGTATCGATGCTGTCAAAAGATTTTATCAAACTTGTCATCGTTGCCTTCATAATAGCCGTACCGCTAGGATACTACGCGATGAGTACATGGCTTGAAAACTTTGCCTATAAAATTGAATTAGGCGTAACCGTGTTTCTGTTGTCGGGTATTGTTGCGTTCCTCATCGCATACTTCACCGTTGGCTTTGAATCATTAAAAGCTGCAGTAAACAATCCTGTAAAGGCACTACGTAATGAATAAATCGTATAAAAGCACTAACTCCCTTAACCCATGTTCAGAAATTATTTTAAAGTTGCATTCCGGGCGATTCTGCGAAACAAGCTGAGTTCGTTCATCAATATCTTCGGACTGGCACTGGCCATGGCCTGTAGCTTGTTAATCTTTATCTTCGTCAAAGATGAACTTTCGTATGACAAGTACCATGCGAATGCCGATCGCATTTACCGTGTTACCCGGGACTTTGTTTCACCGGATGGCTCCGTCAACCTTCACCTCGGTCACGTTGCGCCTCCGTTCGGGCCTTTGTTAAAAAATGACTTTTCTGAATTTGAGTACGTGGCACGAACTCTCCAGTCACGCTTCACCGTTGCTTACCAGGAAGATGGACAGGAGAAAAAGTCATCGTATGAAGACAACACGTTTTATGCTGAGCCTGAAATCCTGAAAATCTTCACAATCCCAATGGTGGAAGGAAATCCTGACAAAGCACTCGTTGATCCTTTCACCCTGATGGTTTCTGAACGGACTGCGAAGAAATATTTCGGCAATGAAAGCCCTGTTGGAAAAACATTCCGCATCGGAAACACGTACGACATGACAATCAATGGAGTATTCAAGGATTTTCCAGCGCAATCGCATTGGCATCCCGACCTGCTTGTCGCATTCTCAACGATGAACGACAGCACGATATATGGGAGACGTGGCCTCGAAACGAATTTCGGTAACAACTCCTTCGGAACGTATGCGCTCGTCAATGACAATTTCAATCTTGAAAAACTCAGCGCGCAATTTCCTGCATTCCTCGACAAACATATGCCGATAGGAAACGGTCCGAATCCTGTGAAACCGTCTTCCTTCACGCACCTGTATCTTCAAAAGATGACCGACATCCACCTCCACTCCCAACTCGACTCAGAAGTGGAAACAAATGGAATCATGAAAAACGTGTACATGATGTCGATCATCGGTTTGTTCATCATTCTGATCGCGTGCTTCAATTTCATAAACCTTTCCACTGCGCGTGCCACCAAGCGCGCAAAAGAAGTTGGATTAAGAAAAGTCGTTGGAGCCTTCAAGAATCAGCTCATCAGCCAGTATTTGAGTGAATCCGTTCTTATATCATTCTTTGCCATGATTCTCGCCATTGCATTCGCATTTCTTGCAGTTGACTGGCTGAACGCATTTACATCAAAATCACTCACATTGAATCCCATTGCGAATGGAATGCTTTTCGTTGGACTTCTGGTCTTCGCGTTGATTGTTGGGGTATTCGCAGGAATTTACCCGGCATTTGTAATTTCCGGTTTTAAGCCTGCAGTAATCCTCAAAGGTGCTCAAGGGTCATCGAAAGGAAAATCAGGCTTGCGCAAGTTCCTCGTAGTTGCCCAGTTCTCGATTTCAATTGTGCTGATCATCGCTACAATGATTACTTTCCAGCAACTGCAGTTCCTGAATAACCGCGACCTCGGCTACAATAAAGACCAGGTTGTAACACTCCGCTACTTTGGCGAACTCGTGCCACAGTTTGATGGGTTTTACAACGAGGTACTCGAACAATCATCCATTAGAGGCCTTAGCCGCTCAAGCCGCGTTCCAACGGGAAGACTACTGGATTCCCAGGGAACTGCCCAGGTACAAAAAGGCGACTCGCTAGCCAATACCAATATCGTTTTGAAGAATATACGTGTGGATACGGAGTATTTCGATGTGTATGAAGTACCGTTCGTTGCGGGGAGGAATTTCTCTAAAGAAATACAGTCAGATGATTCCATTGCATTTGTGTTGAACGAATCCGCGGTGAAGATGATGGGTGAAACAAACGAGGGCATCCTGACAAAGGAATTTCAATATGGTGGAGTAAAGGGAAGAGTGATCGGTGTTGTAAAGGATTTCCATTTTGAATCGCTTCATGAAGAAATTGTTCCCGTGGTATTCCACGCTTCTCCTTTTTATGGCAGACTATCGATAAAAATAGCAGGAGACAATATGCAAGCAGGTCTGCAGCACATCGAAAAAGTATGGAAGGAATTTATACCACATCGTCCCTTCGAATACAGCTTCCTCAGTCAGTCATATTCACAGCTGTACAGTTCGGAGCAACAACAAGGTCAGTTGTTTACGATCTTTGCTGGTCTTGCCATTCTTATTGCATGCCTCGGATTATTCGGGCTTGCTACGTTCAATACCCTTCAGCGCGTCAAGGAAATCGGAATCAGAAAAGTGCTCGGTGCTTCCGTGCTTAACATCGTGCAATTGCTTTCTCGTGAGATCATTATTCTTGTCATCATCGCAAATATTATCGCCTGGCCCGTGGCATGGTACTTCATGAACCAATGGCTTGACACCTTTGCCTATCGGATCGGAATCAATGTGTGGTTGTATCTTCTTGCTGCCTTTGCCGCGATTTTCATTGCGCTGATCACGGTAAGTTCTCAGACAATAAAAGCCGCCATGACGAATCCTGCGAATACCCTTCGTTACGAATAAGCTCGACTCATTCAAATAAAAAAGCTGCGACATACTCTGCCGCAGCTTTTTTCATTTATCCCTCTCCTATTTTCCTTCCATGTTATCTTCTTTCTCATCGCCACCCAGACTGTAATAGTCATTCTCTTCATCAGCCGGCCCGATTCCTTGATTTAAACTGTCGCTTGCTCCTTCCGAGCCTGGAATGTCCAGGTCTTTGCCAGCCATGTCCACTGGCCACACTCTATGTTTGAGCAATTCTTCATCTTCACCCATGTCAAGACTCAAGTCTTTTGGGCCGAGCGCTTGCAAATCTTCTTCGGTGACGTCAGACTCATTCCCGGTTGCAAAAGAAATACTGTCATCATCCAGATTCAAGCCGCGAGGCACGGGCCGCTCCATCTCACGTGCGGCAGGCTCTTCCAGGTCTTCAACATTCCCGAGAACAGGTTCTTCGAGCACGTCATTTGGATCAGAGACGATTGGCTCGCCCGGACGGTTAAGATTTTCAGGTCCGATAGCCCGAGAAAAGTTCTCCACATCGAGCCCGACACGCTGCTGATCTCTGCGATTCATAATATCTTCCTGCGGAGGATATTCACCGGGAAGTTTTTTCTCTTCGTTTTTGTCCGGTGCACTCTCGTTACGTTTGAGATTCTTTGGATCCTCTCCACGCTTGGATGCATCGGGTGTATTTTGATTTCTATTTTTCATAAACCTTCTTTCGATTAGCGGAAAAAAATTCATGCCCCTGCGCAAAAAGGTGCCCGCCACCGAACGAAATCGCTCACTGACGTACAGCCTCTTTCGTTAAAACCGATGTTTCTGTCATGAAAACGCATTTTTTATTCTGGACTAATAATTGGAATCCGGTGAATACCTAAGTCTGAATTATGCTAGCGAACTATCTCAAAATTGCCTTCCGAAACCTGATGAAGAATAAGTTGTTTTCTGTCATCAATATTTTGGGAATGTCCATCAGCCTGACAAGCGTCTTTATCATTGCGCTGTTCGTGTTTGATGAGATGAAGTATGATGCCCACATCGAAGATGCCGATCGCAAATTCAGGTTTTACAATTCCAAGACTTCGGATACCGGAGAGAACTCGAAGCTCGCGGTATTGCCCTACCCCCTGGCAACCTATATCCAAAAAGATCTTCCTGAAGTTGAATCGACACTGCGCATCATGAGCACGTTCGGAGATAATCTATTCGAAGCGAACGGAAAACAGCTTCAAGAATCAAATGGCGTTTTTGCGGAAGGTGAGATCACTAACATGCTCTCCCTGAAGTTCATTGATGGCGACCCAACAACGGCATTTGAAAAACCAGATCTTGTTGTTTTGAACAGAAGCACAGCCGAGAAATACTTCGGCACTTCGTCCGCTGTTGGTAATGTGATAAAAATTTCCAAAACAGATTACACCGTTTCAGGTGTGATCGAAAATCTCCCCACTACGTCTCACCTGCAAGTTGACTACCTCTTGTCGTTCCCAAGCCTTACCCGCAACTGGGCGCCTATACGCTTTGAAAACTGGGTCAACCAGCAATACATCACCTATGTTAAATTGAAGCCGGGAACAGATCCACAAGCATTCGAATCGAAAGTGAACGATCTCATTGATAAGTATTCAGATCCGCAAACCAAACCACAGGGATTCGAACACGAACCTCATATCCAAAATATAAAAGACATTCACCTTACGTCAACTGATTTTCAATGGGATGTGGCAGTTGCTGGGAATGCGCAGACGGTTTATATCCTTTCGATCACAGCAGTCCTTATCCTCGTAATCGCGTGCTTGAACTTCATCAACCTTTCAACAGCCCGGTCAATCAAACGCATGAAAGAAGTTGGCGTTCGCAAAGTTGTCGGTGCGTTGAAGTCACAACTCATACTTCAGTTTGTGATGGAGTCAATTGTGATCACCGGTATTGCACTATTTATTGCTGTAACGGTAACGTCTGCCTTATTGCCAAGCGTAAATTCGTTCGCGGAAAAATCTATTCACGATCCATTCACTTTCACAACGCTAGCTCTATTGGCAGTGGCAGCGATCGCGCTTGGTTTTATCGCAGGCAGCTACCCTGCATTTCACCTGTCACGATTCCGCCCTGCCACGATCTTGTCTAACAAAGGCAGCGCAGGTTCTAATAGTAACGTTGAGTTTTTCAGGAAAGGGTTGGTAGTAGTGCAGTTTGCATTCTCATTTTTCCTGATCATCAGTGCAATGATCGTACTCTCGCAAAATGACTATCTGAAAAATAAAGACCTAGGATTTGACAAAGAGCAGTTGGTGGTACTTCAACTCAGTAGCGCACAACGCCCGAACGTCCAGGCCCTTAAACATGAATACGCCAATCATCCTAATATTCTTGACGCAACGTTAAGCTATGGCCTTCCTGGCGATATCGTAGCCGGTGATGGGATAACGGATGCAGCGACAGGAAAACCATGGGGCGCAAATATGATCCTCGCAGATGAAGACTACATTAAAACGTTCGGAATGACGGTCGTTGCCGGTCGTGATTTCTCTAAAGACTCACCTTCTGATCTGACAAACGCTTTCATCTTGAATGAAGAAGCCGTAAAAGCTTATGGCTATGGAACACCTGATGATGCCATCGGTAAAAAAGTAGACTGGCAGATTTGGGGAACAGACTCCACCAAGCATGGCGAAGTGATAGGTGTCGTAAAAGATTTTCATATCCGAAACTTCCGGGAGAAGATAACACCGCTAGTCATGCATATCGGCCCGCAATACTTCTTCACACTCACATTGAGAGTCAAACCTGAGAACATCAGAGAAACAATCGCACATCTCGCGGATACCTGGAAGAAAGCAGATCAGGAATGGCCGTTTAACTACAAGTTTATTGATGAGAATTTCGACAAAATGTACAAAAATGAAGAAAAGCTTTCGGCCCTTCTTTCAGCCTTTACGCTTCTCGCCATTCTTATCGCTTGTATGGGACTGTTCGGACTGGTTGAGTATAGCGTGAATCAGCGAGCAAAAGAGATCAGCATTCGCAAAATCTTTGGCGCAGCAACATCTTCATTACTGATCTTATTGACGAAGCAATATTTTGCACTTATCGCGATCGCATTCGTTATCATCATTCCTGTCAGCTACTATACTTCCCTGCAGTGGCTGGAAGGGTTTGTTTACCACATCAAAATTGATCCCTTTATTTTTGTCAAGGCCGGGGCTATGATCGTTGGCATCACCGTATTGACCGTCATGTTTCAATCCCTTCGTGCTGCAAGCAGCAACCCGGCTAAAGTTTTACGCTCTGAATAACACCACACTATGTTTATAAACTACCTAAAAATTGCGTTGCGTTACCTGTTGAAAAACAGAACGTTCTCTGCCATCAACATCTTCGGGCTTACCCTCGGCTTCCTCTGCTTTATCCTTATCACCCTGTATATACACGATGAGTTGAACTTCGATCTTTTCCATAAAGACGCATCACGAATCAGCCGTGTTATTCAGGACGAACAGCTGGAAGACGGTACACGAAGGAATGTCGCACCGGTCGCAGGAAAAATTGCGACCGAAGCCGTCAAACAAATTCCCGAAGTTGAAGATGCAGTGCGAATCTCTGCGCTTGGAAGAATCACGATGGGGAATGATCCGATCAATCGGGATTATGAGGTCACGTTGACAACGGACGAAAATTTCTTCCGCTTCTTCGATTTCCCTTTGCTGGAAGGCGATGCAAATACCGCTCTTAAAACGCCTGACGCAATAGTGATCTCGGAGCGTTATGCTGAAAAATATTTCGGTAAGGAGAATCCCATGGGGAAACGCCTATGGTCTTCTCTTGAACGAAATGAACAACCTGTAGAATTTGTGGTAACAGGCGTGATGAAAAACTTCCCGAAAAATTCGCATCTGCAAATCGATATCCTTTTTTCGGAAACCAGTTGGCCTACAATCTTCCCTAATTATACCAGCTTCGTCAACTCTGATTGGCAATCGAACACGTTCATCACCTATCTCAAGACAAAACCAGGTGTGAACGAAAAAAACATTGAAGCGAAGATCACCCAACTCGTAAAGAATAACTATTCAGGCGAAAATAACTTCAACAGTAAATTCACGCTTCAACCGCTGAAAGATATCCACCTGTATTCGGAAGGCATCCAGGGGAATGAAGTGTTTGCTGCCAACATTAAGCCTTTCTACCTGTACATGTTTGGTGCGGTGGGCGCACTGATCTTACTCATCGCCTGCCTGAACTATATGAACCTGTCGACTGCGGCAGCTTACAAGCGAACAAAAGAGATTGGGACGAGAAAAACATTGGGCGCACTAAAGAGCCAGCTCATCGGTCAGTTTTCCGGTGAGGCAATTGTCCTGTCTACGGTGTCGTTGCTTCTTGCCATTACGCTGCTGCAAGTGTTTCTCCCCTTCATCAATACTTTTCTCGATAAGGAGCTTGCCATCCAAAATCTTTCAATCGAAGGAATTGGACTCGTGATCGCGGTGGTAATCATTGCAGGAATTCTATCCTCGCTCTATCCCGCGTTTATCATTACTCGCGTGATGCCGTCAGAAGCATTGAAGAAGGACGTAAAATTAGGAAGTCGCAGCTTGCCCGTGAGGAAGATCCTGGTGGTCGCCCAATTTGCTATTTCTATTGTAATGATTGCGTCAACGCTTATCATCTACAAACAGTTGCAATACCTGCGCAACAAAGATCTTGGTTTTAAACTTAACAACCTTCTGGTAATCGATATTAACAGCGCGCGTTTAAGAAGAGACTTTGAAACTATAAAAGCAGAGTTTGGCAAGGTGCCAGAAGTGCAAAGTATCACCACGTCAACGCGTGTACCGGGAGAGTGGAAAACATTCCCAATTACAACGATAAACGAGGCGGGATCCTCATCCTCAGTCGAAACAATCTTTGTCGGAATCGACAAAGATTTCCTGAGTACCTATAGCATCAAGTTACTCGAAGGAAGAAATTTTGGTGACAGCAGAAGCGATTCAACCAAAGTTATTCTCACAAAATTGGCTGTTAAACAGTTAGGTTTGACAAACCCTGTAGGGCAAATTATAGAAATACCAAAAATGCGATGGGGCGGTACTATTCAAAACCTCGAAAGTGTTTTTAGGGTTGAGGTGATCGGAGTTGTTGATGATTTTCATTTCGAGTCATTCCGGAAGGAAATGATGCCATTAATCTTTGGCGCAGCTAACACGGTCATTCAACGAATCGATTATTATACCCTGCGCATTCAAACCAACGACTGGGACAAAACCATCGCCAGACTCAAAGAGGTAAACACATCCATCGATCAAAACAATCCAATGGAGTATACGTTTCTCGATAAGAGTTTCGAACGGTTCTACAATGCGGATGAAAAGCGGGGACAGGTTTTCGTTGCTTTCTCCGCTATCATTGTTCTCATTGCTTGCCTCGGTTTGTTCGCACTGGTTTCCTATTCCATTGAAAGTCGCATGAAAGAAATTGGTGTGAGAAAAGTTCTCGGGGCCTCGGTTGAAAGTATTGTCACATTAATTTCGAAAGAGTTCCTCGCGCTTGTCCTTATCGCGGGTGTAATTGGAATTCCGCTCAGCTATTACATGATGGAGCGTTGGCTGCAGGATTTCGCGTATCACATTCCAATGGGAATAGGCATCTTCGCTTTAGCTGCGTTGATTGCCGTTCTTATCGCGTTCATCACGATCAGTGTACGATCCGTTCGCGCTGCTACTTCGAACCCGGTAAACTCCTTGCGAAATGAATAAAGCCCTCTATAAAACACTAAGTTTCGATCCTAAAAGACAAATCTTAACCCTAAGCCTATGAAACCATTAGTTGTAGTGATTGCTATGCTCTTGCTGATAAGTCCGATCACAAATGCCCAGTCCACAGACAAAGAGCTGGTATACGCAGCTGTAGAAGATTATGTAGACGCGCTTTATCTTGTGCAACCGGATCGAATCAAGAAGTCCGTTCACCCGGAACTCATGAAAAAAGGATTCTGGAAAGGGAAGGACAAAACGGATTACACCTACCAGGGTGTGATGACCTTTAACGACCTCGTAAAGCTTGCCGAGACCTGGAACGCGAAAGGGTGGCTTGCCAAAGATGCTGTAAAGAAAATCGAGATCTATGATGTTCAGGACCAAACAGCCAGTGCTAAACTGACGGCCTATTGGGGAACTGATTATTTCCAGCTCGCAAAGTTCGATGGAAAGTGGATGATAGTAAACATTCTTTGGCAGGGACCACTACCGGCCCAAGCGAAGTCATAAAAAAAAGAGATCCGGTTTGGATCTCTTTTTTTTGCTATTCAGCCTTTTTTTTGAAGTAGGCCAGTAGTCCATACCACAAATAGCCAACTACAAAAAGCAGGAACGCAAATAAATAAACTGTCTCCATTCGTTTTATTAAGTAAGTTTAAAAAACACCCAATCAGCTAGCAGGTGATGTCGCTTAGACTCACAATAGTAAAAAATAGTTGGAAAGACTTAACAGAGATTTAGCGTGGAATTAATTCTACTACCCGTTCGCAGGCCGCTAATGCAGTTAGCCGATAAAAACGTGAAAGGAGTGAAATGGGCGCGCCAGAATACCCGGATGCTTTCTCATGTGACAACACGCGTTTACTTGCGCATACACTTACCGTTAAAGGTGTCCTCGCTTATTTCTCTTTTACGAAGTGCCTTTTTAAGGTAATCACATGCAGCCTCTTTGTCGCCTGCCAGGAAACTTGCCTCACCCAGATAATAATACAGATTCGAAACAGTTGTATCCATTCGTTCTGCTTTCTTCAGCAGTCTGATTGCTTCATTAAAGTTGTTCATCGTGAGATAGTAAAAGCCTTTATTCCGGTAAGCCCAGGCATTGTACGGATCCTCTCCAATGCTTCTGTCAATATCAAGGCGTGCTTTATCGAACTCCTTCATTTTAATAAGGATAAATCCCCGGTTGTTTAAAAAGTAAGGGTCATCCCCGCGAAACTCGAGCGCTTGATTTATGCGTCTTAAGGCTTGTTCCTTATCATCTAGTTCGAGCTCAATCAGTGCGTAGGTATTAAACGCATTCGCCTGCTTAGGGTCAAGCGCGATCGCCTTATCAAGATAAAGTTTTGCAGAATCGTATTTCTTCTCGTAGAAATACACAGTTCCCAGATTCACCATTGCTTCAATATGACTCGGCTCTTGTTCAATCACTTTTTTAAATTCGGCTCCGGCATCCGTGAAGCGATTGGTCCGTGTATAAATTAGGCCTCGCGAAAGGTGTGTTACAAGCGTGTCGCGTCCGGAGGCTGCAAATTTGTTAATGTCTTCAAGTGCTTCCCGGTATTTGTTTAACTCATAAAACGTATTCGATCGATTCAGCAACGCCTGGCGCATTTTTGGGTCGCATTGCAACGCATTGGTGTAAGCGTCCAGCGCCTCCGGATAATGTTTCTCTTTATAATAGACAGTCCCGAGATTATTCCACGCATCTACAAAACAGGAATCCATTTTCAACGCTTCCGTATAATATCGCTTTGCCTCGCCAAAGCTTCTCCTCTTGGCTGCATCGTTGCCCTGGATCAGAAAACGCTGCAATTTATTCTCCTTTGAATCAAGACAACTCACCAAACTGAGTACAACAACCAAATACAAAAACGACCTAATCATAAAGCAAAACTAATGATAGTTAGACTTGCGAATAACAAAGTTCTCACTTTTCAAGGCTGCTTTAGGCTGATTTTTGAGCTTCTGCAAACGTTTACTCAGGTTTTCGAGGATTCTTCAACATGATCATTTGATTTTTACAGAACAATTTATGTTCTTAGCACCCGAAATAATGAACGCAGCGATCAACATAAGCCTTCACCACCACCATCATGTAACCTACACGATGTGTGGCAAGGTATTATTTTGATTTTTTTATAAAGCAAAGAAACTTCAAAAGCCTGTCACCAAACGACAGGCTTTTTTCATTTTAAACGTTTTTACAACTTATGCAAACACCGCTTCGGATCGCAATCCAGAAATCAGGCCGACTTCAGGAAGGATCACTCGATCTGCTAAAAGAGAGTGGACTATCGATCAGTAATGGAAAAGACCAGCTCAAAACGATCGCCCGGAATTTTCCGGTTGAAGTACTCTTTCTGCGCGATGACGATATCCCCCAATACATTGAAGACAAAGTTGCGGATATCGGTATCGTTGGCGAAAATATTTTGATCGAGAAGAGGCGTAAAAACGAGCTGGTCAAGCGCCTCGATTTTGCAAAATGTAGGCTTGCCATTGCAATCCCGCGGACCGAAAATTACACAGGCATTTCCTGGCTTAACGGAAAAAATATCGCTACCTCCTACCCGAACATCGTAAAAGACTTTCTAGCCAAAAACAAAATTGATGCAGGCATCCACGAAATCAGTGGCTCGGTGGAAATCGCTCCAGGCATCGGTTTGGCAGATGCCATCTGCGATATCGTCAGCACCGGTAGCACATTACTAAGCAACGGCTTAAAAGAAGTGGAGCTCGTCATCAACTCCGAAGCGGTGATCATTGCAAGCCCTGATCTTGATCGCGAAAAACGAATCATTCTGAATAAACTGCTCTTCCGGATTGAAGCGGTTCAAAAGGCAAAGAATAACAAATACATCCTACTAAATTGTCCGAACAGTGCAATTGAAAACATTACAGCGGTTATTCCTGGAATGAAAAGTCCGACCATCATCCCCCTCACGCGCGAAGGGTGGAGTTCACTTCACTCGGTGGTGGATGAAAATGATTTCTGGGAGAAAATTGATTTACTGAAAAGTTTTGGTGCGGAAGGAATTCTTGTTGTTCCAATTGAAAAAATGATTGCCTGATATTTAAAACGCTTTATGAAAATTGCCGAAAACCCATCACGCGAACTGTGGCCTTCATTAGCTGAGCGTCCACAGCTGGAACTTGGATTCCTTGAGAGCGCTGTTCGCAACACACTGAACCGCGTCAAAAAATCCGGAGACACCGCTCTTCGCGAACTGACATTTCAGTTCGACAAAATTCAACTTGACAAATTTCAGGCAACGGAAATCGAAATCGTGGAGGCTGAAAAATCGTTAAGCCCCACGCTTAAGTCTGCGATCGAAGTAGCAGCCCGCAACATCGAAAAATTTCACGCAGCCCAAAAGAGAGGTGTCACCGAAGTAGAAACAACCAAAGGGGTAATCTGCTGGCGTAAACCTGTGGCAATTGATAAAGTGGGAATATACATCCCGGGTGGAACTGCTCCATTATTCTCTACTGTGCTGATGCTTGGAACACCCGCAAAGCTTGCCGGTTGCAGAGAAGTTGTATTGTGCACGCCTCCAGACAAGAGCGGCAAAATCAACGCAGCCATACTCTTTGCAGCAAAACTTGTCGGGGTCACCAAAATTTTCAAAGTGGGTGGTGCGCAGGCAATCGCAGCGATGGCGTATGGTACAGAAACCATTCCATCCGTGTATAAAATTTTCGGTCCGGGGAATCAATATGTGACCAAGGCAAAACAGCTCGTAACAGAGGACGGTGTCGCGATCGATATGCCTGCCGGCCCTTCTGAAGTGCTTGTACTCGCTGATAAGTCTTCCAATCCAAAGTATGTTGCTGCCGACCTTCTTTCACAGGCAGAACACGGTGAAGACAGCCAGGTTGTGCTCGTGCTGCTCGATACTTCAATAACAGAAAAAATACAAAACGAGATTACACGTCAACTCCAAACGCTACCCCGCAAAACAATTGCTGACAAAGCACTCGCGAATAGTCGTATTGTAACGTTTACGAACAAGAATGACGCCCTTGATTTTGTAAATGCCTACGCGCCTGAACACTTGATCATTGCTACCGAAAATTCAGACGACATCGCATCGGAGGTGGTTAATGCAGGGTCCGTTTTTATTGGAAATTATTCCCCTGAGGCAGTTGGGGACTACGCTTCCGGGACGAACCACACGTTGCCGACCAATGGTTATGCTAAAGCTTACGCGGGTGTGTCACTGGAAAGTTTTACCCGGTATATCACCTTCCAAAAGCTTTCGCAAGACGGATTAAAAACACTAGGGCCAGTAGTTGAACAAATGGCGGAGGCTGAAGAACTCATCGGACACAAGATGGCCATTCGCGTACGGCTTGAAGACTTAAATTCAATATCATGAGCAGACCGACAAAACCGTTTGTTGAAGTAGAAACGCTCGTCCGAAAAAATATTTTGGGGATGAAACCGTATTCATCTGCGCGTGATGAGTTCAAAGGAGAAGCAGAAGTGTTTCTTGACGCGAATGAAAATCCATACCCGTCTCCATTCAATCGATACCCTGATCCGCTGCAATGGAAAGTGAAAGAAAAGCTCGCGGCTATTAAGAATGTGACACCCCAGCAAATTTTTCTTGGCAATGGAAGTGACGAAGCAATCGATTTGCTGATTCGCGCGTTCTGCGAGCCGGGCAAAGACTCGGTTATGATAACCGAACCGACCTATGGGATGTACTCGGTGTGTGCGGAAGTGAATGCCGTGAACATTCAAAGAATGACCTTGACTCCTGATTTCGATCTTGACCTGGATGCATTTCCAAAAACATTCGATGCCACAACAAAGATTTTATTTCTGTGCAGTCCGAATAATCCCACGGGCAATTTGCTCAAACGTGAAAAAATTGAAGCTGTACTCCGAAGATTCTACGGTATCGTAGTGATTGATGAAGCCTACATCGATTTCGCAGACTCGAAGTCCTTCATCAACGATCTGCAGGAATTCCCGCACCTCGTTGTGCTTCAGACTTTCTCAAAGGCATGGGGCCTGGCCGGGCTCCGACTGGGAATGGCATTCGCTTCCCCTTACATTATATCCATACTTAACAAGATCAAATATCCATACAACGTCAACATCCAGACACAGGAACTAGTCCTGGATGCACTCGAGAATGCTTACAAGAAAGACATCTGGGTGGATGAAATCTTAAGCCAACGGGACCAATTGATCAAATCATTAAAAGGTCTAAAGGTTGTAGAGAAAGTTTACCCGACCGACTCCAACTTCATCCTTGTAAAAGTGAAGGATGCTCCAGGTGCATACCAGTATTTAATGGAAGAGAAGATTATTGTGCGCGACCGATCGAAAGTCACCTTGTGTTACAATTGTCTACGCATCACGGTTGGCACTCCGGAAGAAAATAAAAAATTAATTGCAGCCTTAGAATCGTTTTGAAAAGCAGCTCATGAACAAAGTATTATTTATCGATCGCGATGGCACACTGATCATCGAACCACCAGATGAACAAATCGACAGCTTCGAAAAGCTCGAATTCTATCCCGGAGTGTTTCAATGGCTATCCAGGATTGTTGACGACACGGATTACGAACTTGTCATGGTGACAAATCAAGACGGACTCGGGACGGAACGCTTCCCGGAAAACACCTTCTGGCCCGCACATCAGAAAATGGTTAAGGCATTCGAGAATGAAGGCATCACATTTTCCAAAGTGTTTATCGACAGGTCTTTTCCGCATGAAAACAAGCCAACGCGTAAGCCTGGCACCGGCATGCTGACCGAATTTTTTGATAAGCAATATGATCTCGCCAATTCGTATGTAATTGGTGACCGCCTCACCGATATTCAGCTAGCGAAAAATCTGGGGTGCAAGGGCATCCTCATCAACTCGGGAAATCTGTTACCAAAAGTTCAAGAACAAAACCTTCAAGCGTTCTGTGCATTGACAACACAGTCATGGAAAGACATTTATGCGCTCCTGACAAATCAGAAACGCGCGGCATCCGTCATCCGAAAAACGAAAGAGACGGATATCACCATCGAAGTCAATCTTGATGGAAGTGGCAAGTCATCCATTCACACGGGTCTGGGATTCTTTGATCATATGCTGGACCAACTGGCAAGACATGGTAATATCGATCTGAAAGTTGAAGTGAAAGGCGATCTGCACATCGATGAGCATCATACAATCGAAGATACAGCGCTTGCTCTTGGCGAAGCCTTCCTAAAGGCACTCGGTGACAAGCGCGGCATCGAGCGCTACGGATTCACGCTACCGATGGACGACTGCCTTGCACAAGTAGCAATAGACTTTGGTGGCCGGCCATGGCTGGTGTGGAAAGCTGACTTCAAGCGAGAGAAGATCGGTGAAATGCCAACAGAAATGTTCTATCATTTCTTTAAGTCCTTTTCCGATACTTCGAAATCAAATCTTAACATCCAAGCCGAGGGAACGAATGAGCATCACAAAATCGAATCCATCTTCAAAGCATTTGCTAAAACAATAAAGATGGCAGTGAGGAAGGAAGGAAACCAGTTGCCGAGTACAAAGGGAGTGTTGTAGGAGTGACGAATAGCGAATGACGAATTACGAATAGGATGCCGGAGCAATAGATAGTACGGGATCAAGAAGAAATAAAACACCAGGGATGCTTAGAACTAAATTTTTCAGTTATGAGCATACCAGACTTAAAGAAGCGATTTAAACAATTTGCGATTAATGTGGCTTTACTAATTCAGAAGTTACCGAGAAATACGATTAACAACGCCTACTGTAATCAGCTGGTCAGGTGTTCTAGCTCGTCAGCTGCGAATTACTATGCTGCCTGTCGTGCCAAATCGACCGCGGATTTTATCAATAAACTAAAGATCGTTGAAGAAGAACTTGATGAATCCGTATTTTTCCTCGACCTATTATTACACTTTAACAAACCACTCGGAACGGACATTGAACCTCTAATGAAAGAAGGAAATGAGTTGCTGGCAATCACTGTTCAATCAATCAAAACCACGAGACTCCGTACAACCTAAATTAATTCGTCATTCGTCATTCGTAAATCGTCATTCGTAAATCGTCATTTGTATTATGAAAATCTCAATACTTCGATATAACGCTGGAAACATTCAATCGGTGAGCTTTGCACTCGAACGCCTGGGCGTGGACTTTACCATCACAGACGATGCGGAAACAATAAAGAAAAGTGATAAAGTTTTGTTTCCGGGTGTTGGCGAGGCAAATACCACGATGCAATACTTGCGCGATCGAAAACTTGACCTCTTGATTAAAGATTTGAAGCAGCCTGTCCTTGGAATTTGCCTAGGGATGCAATTGCTGTGCAGGCACTCCGAAGAAAACAACACAGAGTGTCTGGGTATTTTCGATGAGCCGGTGAAAAAATTTGAACCGAAAGGAAATTTTAAAGTTCCTCACATGGGATGGAATCAACTTGCCCTTTCGCAAAGTTGGCTCGATCCAAAGATCGATGGGGAGAACGTATATTTCGTTCACAGCTATTATGTTCCGGTAAATGAAAACACCTCAGCAGTGACAGACTACATTGTACCCTTCAGTGCTGCCCTTCAAAAGAACAATTTCTACGCAGTACAATTTCACCCTGAAAAATCAGCTCAGGCGGGGGAACTTGTCCTTAAAAGCTTTTTGAATTTATGAGAATCATTCCCGCTATCGATATTATTGACGGAAAGTGTGTTCGTCTCACGCAAGGCGATTACGCCCAGAAAAAGATTTACAATGAAAGTCCGTTGGAGGTTGCAAAAATGTTTGAAGATGCCGGGTTAAGGTATCTGCACTTGGTAGACCTGGATGGAGCAAAGGCAGGCAAAGTGGTGAACTGGAAAGTAATCGAAGACCTCACCACACAAACAAGCATGACGATCGACTTTGGCGGTGGCATTAAAACAACTGAAGAAATAAGCCGACTGCTGGAAGCCGGTATCCGACAAGTGAATCTTGGAAGCATTGCAGTCAAACAACCGGAACGTGTATTCGATTGGATTAAATATTTTGGTGCTGAACAAATCATCCTAAGCGCTGACGTAAAGGACAGACTAGTGCAAATCAGCGGATGGCAGGAAAACGCTTCGATGACGATTGATGATCTTGTGTCTCAATACTCCCGAAAAGGAATTTCAAGCGTTGTGTGTACAGACATTGCAACGGATGGCATGCTGACTGGGCCCAATGTTAAGTTATACCGAAATCTCATGGCAACGTTTCCTGAAATACGCTGGGTCGCGAGCGGAGGTGTGTCGGATATCGCTGATCTCAACGAGCTAGTCAACATCGGTGTCGATGGAGTCATCATCGGCAAAGCTATCTACGAAGGAAAAATATCAATGGATCAACTCGCTAATTTTTGACCATGTTAACCAAACGAATAATTCCCTGTCTTGATATTAAAGATGGTCGCACCGTGAAAGGTGTGAACTTTGTTAACATCCGGGATGCTGGCGATCCGGTTGAACTTGCTTCGGCATACGCTCAGCAAGGCGCTGATGAGCTTGTCTTCCTCGATATCTCTGCCACAAATGAAAAACGTAAAACACTGGCCGCACTCGTAAAAGAGATTGCGCGTCACATCAACATTCCTTTTACAGTTGGCGGAGGTATCAGCAGTGTCGAAGATGTGGGACCACTTCTGGAAGCCGGGGCTGATAAGGTAAGCGTGAATTCATCTGCAGTAAAAAATCCTCAACTCATCAACGAACTTTCAAACGCCTTCGGCACACAGTGCATTGTGTTGGCCATTGACGCAAGGAAAGTCGTGAATCAATGGGTTGTGCACACGCATGGAGGGAAACAGGCTACAGACAAAAAACTATTTTCATGGGCGAAGGAAGGACAAGAGCGTGGTGCTGGCGAAATTTTGTTTACAAGTATGGACCACGATGGGACGAAAAGTGGTTTCGCAATTGACCCACTTGAGAAACTGAACTCATTATTGTCGATACCCACTATTGCATCCGGAGGTGCCGGCAACATGGAACACTTCACAGAGGCGTATATTCTTGGTAAGGCAGACGCTGCGCTTGCGGCAAGCATCTTCCACTTCGGTGAAGTAAAAATACCCGATTTAAAAACGTATCTCCAAACCAAAGGCATTATTACACGATAACTATGACTGACCTTACAATCGACTTCGAAAAATCCAATGGACTGGTGCCGTGTGTGGTTCAAGACGCATCGACCTTGCGTGTACTCATGGTTGGATTCATGAACAATGAAGCGCTTGGGAAAACAATCGCAGAGGGAAGGGTTACGTTCTACTCGCGTACGAAGCAACGCCTCTGGACAAAAGGTGAGTCATCGGGAAATTTTCTCCAGGTCGTAGAAATAAAAGTAGATTGCGATCAGGACACATTGCTGATCAAAGCCACGCCTACCGGCCCGGTCTGTCACACGGGAGCAGACACGTGCTTCAATGAGGAGAACGATGGGTGGTCACTTGCATCACTTGAACAGATTATTCAGGATCGAAAACAAAATCCAAACGCTAAATCGTACACCGCCTCATTGTTCGAGTCGGGTATAAACAAGGTTGCGCAGAAAGTTGGTGAAGAGGCTATCGAACTTGTCATTGAAGCGAAAGACAATAACCCCGAGCTGTTCCTCAACGAAGCCGCAGACCTGATGTATCACTATTTAGTTTTGTTAACTGCCAAAGGTCACTCGCTCAACGATGTGCTCGAAGTGTTAAAGAAACGTCACTCCAAATAGTGGTTTAGAAAAAAATGTCTTCGTACACGCCAGCAAGATTCGTACGGCAGGATAATTTTCCTTTCATCGCATCCGGCTTAAACAGCGATTTACCGAGAAGCATGCGAACACATTCCTGGATACCTTCGGTAATTGACGGATGCGGGTGTACACATTCTGCCAATTCTTCTATGCCTTTATCCATTGAAATCAGCAATGCCACCGCCTGCATTGCGCTTGATGCATGGTTTCCGATGATCTTCAAACCCAGTATCTTCATGGTGTCGTCATTGCTCACGAGTAGCTTGATAAACCCCTGTGTGTTCCGTTTCGCAATCGCGCGAGGTATACAACTGTAATCAAGCGTCACTACTTTATAATCAATGTTTTTCTCCCGAGCACTGATCTCGTTCAACCCCACTCCTGCTACTTCCGGATTGAGGAACATAATGGTGCTGATGTTTTCGTAAATGAGCTTCCGTCTAGGGCTGCCAAAAATCTTCTCAACAGCATAACGACCCTCCAATTCGCCCACGTTGACCAACGAAATATCAGAAGTAATATCACCTACTGCATAGATGTTGCTGATGTTCGTTTGTGTATCATTATCTTCAATGCCACGCTTGGTAATGTTGATCGGCACCGCATCATCCCACAGCTCTTCATAATTCGGTGTGCGACCAACCGCTACGAGCGCCTTTTCAACATTAAAAATCTCTTTGCCCCCATCCGTATATTCAAGCTCATATTCAACACGGCCATTCTTAATTTCCATTCGGATCAATCTGGAATTTCGGTGGATGAGAATTCCGCTGTTTTCCATGTTGCGCTCGATCACGCGAACAACATCTTCATCTTCAAAGGGAAGGATTCTATCGCCCTTATCGATCAAATGCACTTTTGTCTGACCAAATCCTGAAAAGATTGTCGCATACTCGCAACCAATCACACCGGCTCCGACAATCACCAGACTCTCTGGGAAACTTTCCATCTGCTCGATACCATCGCTTGTCATGACGATCTTTTCATCAATCGGTAACTCCGGCAAATAGCGTGGACGGCTTCCTGTAGCCAGGATTACATTTTCAGCATAAACGCGTTCACGTTTTGCACCATTTGAAATCTCAATCTCATTTTTTGTCACAAGACGTGCCGTTCCAGACTTGAACGTTAACAAGTGTGCATGACGTGAATCTTGCATTTGACGAATATGATCTTCGAGCATACCCTTCCGCTCCGCGACTGCTTTCCGAACCTCTTCCTGGATCTCTTTGTAGATGTAAGCGGGACCGTGAAGATTGTAACGCTTCAGGTTTTTCTGAAAGGCCGAAGCTTCACGCGAAAGCTCCCACCACGTTTTCGATGACAACGCTCCATTGGTGACCCCGGCACCTCCAACTTTGTTTTTCTCAATCAGTAAGGTTTTCTTTTTGAAGTCGAGGGCGCGCATCGCTGCTGCATAGCCGGATGGTCCTGCACCAATCACGACAAGATCGTATTTTTCCATAAGCCAAGACAATGGGGTTTCAAATGACTAGTTACAACTTTTTTGAGGCGATTTCAACACCTACAAGTCCATTTTTCGCAATGGCAAATGAATCCCTGCTACCATGCAACGTACTCCGCCACCTCCTGTTTTTTCTATTGTTGGAATCGAAATCGGTAAGACATCGGCAAACTGCGTTATTGCATTCAGCTGACCCGGCAACAATGAATTGAACGCAGTTGTCGACATCAACACAACATTCTCTTCATTCGCTGTTTTCACTTCGATTATATTTCCGGCAAATGCTTTCATCTGATCGTAGCTTATCGAAATTACTTTGTGATTTGTATCAGATAGATGACCGAGTACTAATTCCTGATCTTCATCGTTGCGAATAGAATCCAGACACACCACTGCAAAGTCTTCACCAATGCTCATCATTACATTCGTGTGATAGATCGGTTTTCCTTCTGCATCCACCGCATCGAATACAACGGGCTTGTATTTAACTTTTAGACAAAACTCACGAAACAACTTCTCATCAGTACGCGGAGAGCGACAAGCATAGGCAAGCTTGTTTGGATGATCGAAGACGATACTGCCTGTGCCTTCCAGGAATTGTCTGTCTACTTCATATTTTGAAAAATCACTTACAGCAGTCACATTATATTTTTCTTTCAACTTTTTAACGATATCGTCCCTGCGTTCGAATCGCCTGTTCTCGGCCATCATTGGATAAAGAATGATCTCACCGCTTTCATGCGTGGACAACCAGTTGTTCGGAAAGATCGCATCTGGTTTCACCGGTGTATCGCTGTCATCAATTACCTCAACATTTACTTCATGCGCTGTTAATACATCGACCATTTTGTTAAACTCCTCCAGCGCCAACGTTGCGTCAACCGCGCTATCCGATTGAAAAGCGTTGGAGCTTGCTGTCTGAGAATTGAATCCAAAATGCTTTGGACGGATCATTAGTAATGTGTGCGGTTGTTGTTGAAACTTCATCGTGGGTTCGAGGCGAATTGAGTATAATTAATTAACTTTGAGTGAATTACAAGAATATTTCGGACCCCGTTACGAATGACTTTTTTGCGTAAGCTAGCCTTTACAGGTGTTCATTTTGCTCACAGGCCTTTTCAGCGGAGAAGTATTCTGTTATCCAATATCGTTAGTTTAATTATATTCTGCCTCGGCACCGTTCTATTTTTCGCATACAATGCATGGTACGGTTGGGGAATTGTGACATGGGCAATCCTGGGCGCAAGCCTTCTCTGCCTTACCACAATTGTACTTAACTATTTTAACCTCTCTATCATTAGCCGAATTTTTCTGACATTGCTCATTCCGGTGATCGCGATGTCAATATCGATTTATGCCAAGATCATTTATTACGACAACCAGGAAGAGCTAGACTATTTTACGTTTCGGTTTATTATCCTGGCGGCCTGCGTTTTCCCTTGCATCTTCTTTTCCTTCAAAGAACGAACCCTGCTTTTTTCAACTTGCTTTCTCACCTTTTTTATTCTGATGGGACACGACCCGTTGCATGATTTTTATGGTGTTCCGTATAGGCAGCACGTCCTCAAAGAGACTAATTATGCGTTCACGAATGTTGTCATTCTTATAACGTACGGCATTCTGATGGGGGCAGTCATGTTCCTCAAATGGATTTCTGAAGAAAGTGAGGAAAGGGCTGCACGCCTAATCCAGGAACTGAATCAGACCAACGAAGACCTGCTCGAAAAAAATACGGAGATCGAATCCCAAAATGCCGAGATCCTGGCGCAAGCCGAAAACCTGAATCAAAGTCAGACGAAACTCCAGGAAGCTTATGAGGTGATCGAGGAGCAGAAGAATCTTCTCGTACATCAAAATATCAACCTCTCGACTGAACTTGTCGACATCAACAAGGATCTGACCGAGACCAATTCAGAGCTCATCAAGCACAACAACGAACTGAGGCAGTTTTCCTATACGGTGTCGCATAACCTTCGCGGACCAGTCGCCAGTCTCATGGGATTGATCAACATTGTCGATACGCGTAACTTCAATGAGGACAACAAGGAGATTCACGAGCACATCAAGACTTCCGTAAAGCGCCTGGACAACATCATCACCGACCTCAGCCAGATTATCGATATCCGTCACGATATATTCCACATCCGGCAAAAAATAAATCTTGAAGCGGAGGTACGCGAGATTGTTAAAGGATTTAAAAAAGATCTTGAAACGCATGATGTGCAGATCAAGACAAACTTTACCAGGTGTCCGGAAATCTATTCTGTGCGCCCGATGGTTCATAGTATTCTCTACAACCTGATTAGCAACGCAATTAAGTACCGGGCACACACGCGCAGACCGGAAATAGAGATATCATCCGATGTAGGGAAAAACTATGTTATTGTTGTCACAGACAACGGACTAGGGATCGATCTGAAAGCACATCAGCAAAGCTTGTTCAAACTATACAAGAGGTTTCATTATCACACGGAAGGAAAAGGCTTGGGCTTGTATTTGGTGAAACTCCAGGCAGAAGCACTTGGCGGCCACGTAGAGGTGACAAGTGAAATGAATAAGTGCACGACTTTCAAAGTTAATCTTGACCAGCCTGCCAACGTGGAGCGTCAGATCTTATACCAGGAAGCACACGCGCGGATTTTCTTCGATGCCAAAATAAATTCCACCGGAGTGATTTGGAAGGGGCCAGTGTCGAGTAACCAGTACCGGAGCGCTTTCAAAAAGTGCCTCGAATTTGTAAAAGTGTATAGCACACCAAACTACATCGCGGACCTATCGGAGCAGGGTTATATTTCGCGCGAAGACCAACTCTGGATGTTTCATGACATCATGCCCGAGGCAGCGCAGTATGGGCTGAGAAGGATAGCTGCCGTAAAGCCAGGGGTACCGGATGAAAATGCGCGCGAATACATGAAAGGGATCACCGAAACACTAAAAAAATTAGGGATCGTGCAGGAATACTTCCCTACCTTTGATGAAGCCGTTAGCTGGATACAATACGAAAACGAAAAGGCCTCCGCTGGCGCAAACGCATGATTGACTTTTTCCTTGAGTTTGACAGAGACCTTTTTCTCGAGCTGAATTCATATCATGCTCCATGGCTTGACATCCTGATGATGTTCATCACAAAGACATATGTGTGGATTCCGCTCTATGCCGTAATTGCATTTTTCATTTTTAAGCTCCACGGCAAGCAAGGTTTTCTCGTTCTCATTTGCATTGCCCTGACCATCCTGCTTGCGGATCAAATTACAAGCACGTTAATGAAGCCATATTTTGCGAGACTGCGGCCCGCGCACGATCCGGAGTTGGCCGGACTCGTCCATATTGTCGATGATTATCGTGGTGGAAAATTTGGCTTCGCTTCGAGTCATGCTGCGAACACCTTCGGTCTTGCGGTGTTTGTTTTTCTGCTCTTCAGGCAGCGCACTCGTACTGTGCGATGGATTTTTGTATGGGCGCTTCTCGTCTCGTATTCGAGAATTTATCTCGGAGTTCATTACCCGGGTGATATCATCGCAGGCGGAGTGGTAGGTGCAATTTGCGCGGTTGGCTGTTTTGTTTTGTATCAGAAGATTTCCTTTGTCATAAACAAACCCGAGCTGTGAGCAGCTTACTTCCCAAGTAATCGTTTCACATACTTTCCAATAACGTCAAATTCCAAATTCACTTTATGGCCAACTTGTAACGCGTGAAAATTCGTATGCTCATGCGTGTATGGAATAATCGCAACGGTAAAGGTTGACAGCTGCGAGTTGAAGCAGGTCAAGCTTACACCATTTACGCTTATCGATCCTTTTTCAACGGTGACGTTTCCCAATGAGGGGTCATATTCGAAGTGATAGAGCCAACTTCCATTTTTATCCTCAATCTTGTTGACTGTGCCTACCTGATCGACATGTCCCTGCACGATGTGTCCATCAAACCGGCCGTTGTTAAGCATGCATCGTTCAAGATTGAATTTTTTGTCGACAGCTAAAGAACCGAAGTTGCTTTTAATAATCGTCTCCTCAACGGCAGTGACCCAATGCGCATTCCCAACAACACGCGTGACCGTTAAACATACGCCATCGTGAGATACGCTTTGATCAATTTTTAGCTCGTTGCTAATCGGGCTTTCGACCTTGATGTGAAGGTTAGTGCCCTCGCGTTTTAAGTCCGATACCGTGCCCAAAGATTCAATTATTCCTGTAAACATGGCCGAAATTACCCTTAAAAAGCGGATTTTAAAATATTTTGGTTTATAATATAAACTAGTTTACATTTGAACCGTTGAACCCATTACAACCGTTCATTCATCCCAAAAATCAATCTGTATGAAAGAAGAAAATTCACTTACAGCACAGGAAAGCCTCGACATCATCACAAGCATGATTCGGGAAGCAAAAGGCAACATGTCGCGCAATGGTTTCTATTTTCTCCTTTGGGGATGGGTAATCATCATCGCAAACCTCGGTATGTATGCGCTGCAGAAAGTCGGTTATCAATACTTTTACATCGTATGGGCGATCACCGTTCCCGCGTGGATTATCTCAATGGTCAGGGGGTTTCGCGAGGGCAAGGCACAGCACAAGACAACACATCTCGACACCATATCGATGTGGGTATGGGTCACATTTGGTATCACCATCTTTACGCTGGTTGCCTTCGGGAGCAAGATCAATTATCAACTAAATCCGGTCATCCTGACCATCAGTAGTATTCCCACGTTTTTGAGCGGAGTGCTGATTCGCTTCAAGCCATTGATGCTCGGTGGAATTTCGTTTTGGATTTTCGGTATTATTTCATTCCTCACACCGGTAGAGACGCAACCGCTTGTGGGAGCGCTCGCCATCTTGTGCGGCTATATAGTGCCGGGATACATCTTGAAAACGAAGGAGTAATGTTCAAAGATCTCGACCCGTTGTTACACTCACAGCTGCGTCTTGCCATCATGTCGCTGCTGATGACGCTTGAAAGTGCCGAGTTCACCTATCTTAAAGAAAAAACGAACAGTACTGCCGGAAACTTAAGTGTGCAGCTTGACAAGCTTTCAGACGCGGGCTACATCCATGTTGAAAAATCGTTCAAGGGCAAGAAACCGCTAACTACGTGCAAAGTCACACCAAAAGGAATCAAAGCCTTCGAAGATTATGTGACTGCACTCAAGCAATACATCAATAAATAGTCGCTAACCTAAA
>DASWTM010000056.1:0-8249 GCA_036402115.1 Chryseosolibacter sp. | reverse complement strand
ATCGATCTTCTCTTCCGTCTGTGACAAAATTCTTCCAAAAGCTGTCGAGCCGTCCTTCATCTTTAAGAGATGCGCCTCGTAACCGAAGCTGATGCCCTGGTCAGGGAAAAGGATGGAGGTATACAATGCTTGCTTTGAAAGTTTGTCCCCGATCTCACTAAGATTGGGTCCAAAATTCACACCTTCACCATTTACCTGGTGGCAGTTGCTGCACAAGTTTGTAAAGACAGCCTTGCCTCCGGAAGCCTTACCATCACGCTTTAGCAGTTCTTCGATGGCCGGCAGCGATTTTCCTTCTTTACTTCCTGGCAGTTTCAAATATTTCGGACCTTCCTCGCGAATGTTTGACCGGTATGCCGTTTGGAAGACACCTGCGGTTGCAACGTGAAGGCTAGGCGGAATTTTATCATTTTTCGCTAACGCAAGAAGCCGGTCTTCCGATTCCCACGGACCAGCGAATGTCCGTATTGCTAACTTCCGAATATCTTCGTCTTTCGTGGAATCCATGATTAACTCCACCATCAGGTCTTGTGCCTTCGCGTTCCACATGGTAGGCCACAGCGCTTTTACGATAGCTTGTGATTGAAGTTTGTCGTTCTTTGCCAATGCATCCTTGATCAACTCTTGCTTATCCCAGTAGATCAATGCCTTCAGTGCTTCTTTTCCTGCAGTACTATCCGGGTATCTTATTCCGAGGTCGAGAAGATCGGTTGCCTTGTTGTACAGCTTAAAGGAGGTGACGAGTTCGACAAACTCGAGCTTGCCTTTATTTTCATCGAGGACCTTATTTAATCGCGCACTGACGGCAGGCGTCATCTTAAACTGAGACGCGTTCATGTGCTTGAGTGCATACATCACACGCGAGTCGCGTCCTGTCGTGGCAATTTGAGCGAGTGCGTTTTGTTTGGATGCGTCTGTATGAAAATCAAACGCACGGAAATACCGAAGCATTTCCTTTTCGTCTGAATCATTAATGAGCTGCACCAAAAGGGGAATCGCTTGTTTACTTCTGCTGCGCCAAACGATGTCGCGCCTTGCGGGTGTATTCCAGTCGTTGCCAACATTTTTCTTCCAGGCCGCAAAATAAAGATCCCAGTTGCCGGCTGCGCTGATGCCAAGCGCTTCAAGGTACCAGCGGTCTTTGCCATCATATTGGTCGGCAAGCGTACTCCAAAGATTTGCTGCCTGTTGGGAATTCTCACCGCGAATGGTCAACGCAACTTCTCTTCGAACCTGGGGTGATGCGTCTTTCACAAGTTTCGCGGCTACCCCGATTGGATCCTTTTTCAACTGTTTGGCTACGCGCAAGGAAGCGATTCGCAGGTTTTCGTCCTTATGGCCTGCAGCCGCAGCGATGTACTTGTCCCCATCCTTCAATCGCGCCAACAACCACAATGCCTGCGCCTGATGACGAGGATTCGAACTTTCCCAAAGCTTTTCCAATGCCGACTTTGCGTCCTCACCAAAGGTTGCGAGCGCTTGCCATGCCTGGTAACGAATGTCGATGTTTGGATTTAACAAGGATTGAACGGCAGCATCAGGCGAAGTGAGTTCAGGTTTCGTGACCGTGTATTTGCTGTCGTTCGGTGCTACTCTATAAATTCTTCCGCGGTCAAGATCACCTACTTGATGACCGCCAACACCCGGATCATACCAGTCTGCGATCATGAGCGATCCATCTGGTGCTGCCGTTACGTCAATCGGTCTGAACCATTGATCTTTTTGTCCTTCGAGAAGATTGGTGATCTCTGCTTTGTACCCTGCTCCATCGTTCGTTATCGGGTAAGCGCGCACAACGTTGTGTCCCGGCTCAGCATGAATGATCTTGCCGTGAAAGGCTTCTGGGAGGAGGCTGCCCTCATACATCATAATCCCAGCAGGGGAGCCTGAACCGGTTTGCAACACATTTGGCACTACGCCTGGATCGTTAAGATGCCAATGGCGAAAAGGAATTTCTTTTTCCATGTTCGTTCTGCGTGCGCTCCAACCGGCTCCGGTCATTTCATCTGTAAAACCGAAATTACCTTGCTCCATCACGTAGTTGATACGCGTGCCTTTATTGCCATCATCATCGTTGTCCGATTGCCAGATTGTGCCATACGGATCAACGGTGAGTTCGAAATTATTTCTGAAGTTGTGACCTACCACTTCAACGTTTGTCCCATCGGGTTCACAACGCAATGCCATTCCCTGGTAAAATGGTTTCCCTATCGTAGCAACCTTTCGTCCATGAATATCTACGATGGTGTCACGTGCTGACGTAAGTAATACTTTACCTTCATTGCCCATGTTGAAATACAGTCGGCCATCCGGACCGAACGTGAACGTGTGCATACCGTGGTCATGTTGTTCCCCCTGGACACCGGTGAATAGCACTTCCTTTTTATCCGGAACGTCATCTCCGTTTTCATCTGTAAACACAAACACGTTGGGACTGCATGACACAAAAGCCCGATTTCCAAGCACACAGATCCCTAACGCAGCGTTGACATCTTTTCCCTGGTAGAAGATTTTGCTGTTATCCGCTTTGCCATCGCCATCGGTATCTTCAAGGATCATAATCCGGTCTCCGTTTTCGCGAACAGGATTTTTCGGATTTAATGCATTTCTGTAATTGTATGCTTCACACACCCACACTCTTCCTCTGGCATCCACTGCGATGTTGGTTGGGTTGCTGAACATCGGTTCCGATGCGAACAGTCCCACATCAAGTCCGTCATAGACCTTGAGGTCTTTTAAAGATGCCGCGGTCGAATGCTCGTCTGCAGTTCCGGTGTCTTTGCAGGACCAGCTTACCAAAGCAAGAACGAGGATCAATAGAAATGCTTTGTTCATACTCAAAGGGATAAGTTTTTTTTAAACGCAGTTGTCAATATAATATTTCTGGATGAGTAGTGCATCCTTGTCAAAGCCAACTTGTGGCCTATTGGATAAAGGTCATATGCTACTGCCGCGTCTTTTCTTTTTTGTCTTTGCTCAAATCGTCAAAGAGGCTGTTAAAAATCGACAGGATGAGACTGAATAATAATGCCCACCAGAATCCATCGACATAAAAGTCATCCACTATGTAGTCGACAAGCAGTATGATGAGTGCATTGATGACTAAAAGGAATAACCCTAGAGTAAGCACTGTAATGGGAATGGTAAGCACGATGAGGATTGGCTTGACCACCACGTTGGCTACGGAGATGATCAAAGCGACCAGCAATGCGGTGCCGTACCCATCCACATCCACATTTGGTTTTAGGAGATAGGCTGCCAGAAATATCGCTAATCCATTGAGCAGAAAGCGGATAATAATCTTCATTCAGAGGCGAAAATTTCTATCAATATCTGCTTTTAAGTCAACAACTCAAATTCTAACTTGCCAGTTATGTATGCGATAGTGGACATTGAAACTACGGGCGGCTATGCAGCGAACCATCGCATTACGGAAATTGCCATTTATCATCACGATGGCATGCAGGTGACGGATACCTTTCACACACTCATTAATCCCGGACGCAACATCCCCTACTATATCACAGGGCTTACAGGCATCACATCGGAGATGGTGTTCAGTGCGCCCACTTTTGAGATGGTGGCGAACGATATTTTTGCAAAGCTGGATGGAAAAGTTTTTGTCGCGCACAATGCGCACTTCGATTACTCTTTTTTAAAGAAGGAATTTGAATCGGTTGGCATTAACTGGCAGTCGAAGAAACTTTGTACAGTACGGCTTAGTCGCAAGATTATTCCAGGTCTTCGCTCGTATAGCTTGGGAAGCTTGGCAGAGAGTTTAGGCATCGCCATCACGAATCGTCACCGCGCTGGAGGAGATGCTGCTGCAACGGTAAGAATTTTTGATCAGCTTTTGCAACGAGATCGGGACAGCTACATTTTAAAAGCATTAAAGCGAAACTCGGGAGAAACTATTCTTCCTCCGAATCTTCCGAAAGAACAATTTGATAAACTTCCCGCTAAGTGTGGCGTGTATTACTTCCACGATGCTCATGGAAAAGTTATCTATGTCGGCAAGGCGATCAACATCAAAAAGAGAATCGCGGGACACTTCGTAGGAGATTCACGCGAATGGAGTAAATCAAAAATCAGAAACGAAATTCATCACATCAGTTTTGAATTGACGGGCAACGAACTCATTGCGTTGATCCTCGAATCGCAGGAAATCCGGAAGCACTGGCCGAAATACAATCAGGCACAGAAATTCCGTGTGGAGGAATGGGGAATTTATGATTACGAAGACAGAAATGGCTATCTGCGTTTTTCAGTGAACCTGGTAACGAAGGGATCACGCCCGTTGAAGCGCTTTAGTTCGAAGGGTGACGCATGGAATTATTTATGGGAGAAAGTTAGAGCGTTTGATCTTTGTCCGAAGTTAAGTGGATTGCAGATTGCCAAAGGCCTCTGCTTCGACTACCAGACAGGTGAATGCAGTGGCGCATGCATGAACGTTGAGACGGCAAAAAAATACAACAAACGTGTCGAGAAGGCTGTACTCTCATTCTATGAGAACACAACATCAGTGGCGATCATAGGTAAAGGAAGAAATATCGAAGAACAGTCACTCGTGTTGGTTGAGAAAGGGAACTACCTCGGCTATGGTTTCTTTGACAACAACGTTTCTATTTCAAACATCGATGCCGCGAGAACGTTTGTGCGCAAGACATTCGAAACACCAACAGTGCAAAACCTAATCAACTCCTACATCACCAATCCGCGAGGTGCGGAAATCATCACCTTCGCCAATTAGATGCGCAGGCTCTTCATCATCCTGGTCGCCTTCTCCTATTTCAGTGCCTTTTCGCAAACCAACATGCTTTTCGTTGGAAACAGCCTGACGTATACGAACAATCTTCCTTCGCTTCTCGAAACCATCGCTAAAGCAGATGATGTTGTGATCAAGACAGAGATGATCGCGTTTCCGAACTATGCACTTGAAGATCATTGGAACGAAAGAAATGTGTCGTCAACACTTAGCAAAACGAAATTCGATTACGTCATCTTCCAGCAGGGGCCGTCTGGATTACCTGCGAGTAGACAGAATCTGATTCAGTATGCCCTGAAGTTTAGCGAAATGTGTAAGGCAAAAGGAACTTTGATGTGTATGTATGGGGTGTGGCCTTCAGTCGATCGCGCCTTTGACTTTCCGAATGTCATTGCATCATATCAAATAGCGGCAGACACATGTGATGCGATTCTTCTGCCTGCTGGGAAAGCGTGGAAGAGCATTATTGATCAACACAAAACTTTTCCATTGTACTCTTCCGATGGATTTCATCCGTCCATTCAAGGGAGTATCTTATCTGCGCTTGTGATCTACACATCACTTTTTAAAAAACAGGATCTTGATTTTCTGACCGTAACGAATCTCCCTCCAAAATCACTAACAGCACAACAGCTTGACGTGATCAAACGCGCAGCACTTCACGCACGTGATAATTAGGCCACTCGTTTCTTTCGACCTTCGATGCCGGGATACAAGTCAGGAACCGGATCGCTTGTGAAGTATTCCTCTGTCTCGATGTTCATCATAGATAAGACTCCTGACCACCCGGCACCCGTATCCATCATCCAGAGATCGCAGGCTTTTAAGGGTTTTCCTCCACTGATTGGTGTGTGACCGATGTACACGGATTCAAACTCGGTTAATTTTTTCTCTTCCTGATGATGGTAATAATCAACGGCTATTTTGCATAATGATCGATCCCACAACAACACTTGAAGTGTTTGATGTTCGAGCGGAATTCCCGGAGTAATTCCTGCATGAACGAAAACTTTATCTGCCAGCCTGTAATAAGGAAGAGCCTTGTTAAAAAATACGAGATGGGACTCAGGCACACCCTCGCGATAACTCGCGACCGTTGCTTTCCCACCCTGGCCAAACCAGACATTTTCAATAACTCCCGTCTCCATCCACTCCAGCGTCCAGTAGTCATGGTTACCGAGCACGTAGGTGAGATTTTTTATCTTCAGCAATTCGTCAACGCACTGTTTCGTTTCAGGCCAACCATCGGCAACATCACCGAGCGCTATAAGATGATCTTTTTTGTAATCGAATCCTGCGCGCTCAAAACATTGCAGCATTGCCTTGTGCGCTCCGTGAATGTCACCGATAACAAACGTGCGGGGGCTCAATGGGGATTAGAATTTTGTTGAAGCCAGTGTTTCGGATGAAGCCTTCCGGAGTTTCTGAAGTCGTGCGGAAAGGGAAGATGCATCGCGCGGCTGAAGCTCGCGTATCGTCAGGAGGACGACATCGGTAAATTCAATCAGGCGGGACGACTGGTAATACTTGCTGGCTTCCTCCAGATGGCGTGTCGACTCTTCAAAATCTTTCCTGTTGTATGCACTCACCGAATGGTTGAAATGCAAAAGACCGGTAATGTTCTCTAATGTTACTTCTCGGAATACCCGTGTCTGAAATTCAAATTGAATAACACGCGAATCGGGTTTGGAAGCTGTTGCTGATTTGTAGGCTGAAATTTTTTCTTCTACGATTTTCGGGTCGGTTATGAAACCGGTAAAAGGATCGGTGGTTTCAAGCAGTGTTGTGCCGCGGTCTGTATTGACCAGAATAAAGATGTGATGATTCGTTTCAAAGATTCGAAACGAGTATCCAAAATGCTGAAGCGTTGTTCCGATCAATGCGGTTGCTGTCAGGCAATTATAGTTTCCATTACTGAACAATTGCGAGAATGTCGCATTGGGTTTAAAAGCTCGTAAGAAACGAGAGTGTGTCTTAACGAAAATCTGTCGAACAAAACTTTGCTGATGCTTTGCATAAGATTCGGGGTTTGCATCCAGTCGATCGATAAACTTCATCACCCTTGTCGTTGACGGCAAAACTCCATCGTCTTCGGTTTTTAAGAAAGTGGTCAGTTGAAGTTCTGTTTTGTCGTTTGGTGAATGCGCTGGCACTACTTGAGCGAGGCTAAGTATGGGCAGGAAAAAAGTCGCCACAATCCACTTCATCGTTATGCCAATGTTACTGTAAGGTTATCAAAGGTAGCAATCCGTGCGCACCTGACCGAATAAACCACTGGTTCCGGTTTAAAGTTGCGGGAATAGTCAGGTAATCTTTCTCGGCACAGTCCGAGGCCATTCTGCCCCATCCCTAGGTAGTAAAAAACAGCCAAATCTGTAAAATTTCCGGCCTTTCTACCTTTAATGTTCCGGAATAGCGCTCTGTCACATATTTTCGCGGGAATAAACATTTAACTGCTATTTTTGGCCGTTTTTAATTCTTAATCTTCAGTAATGGAATCAGTCGTTGCAGAACATCATCAAGAGCATAAGCAGAAGATCAGCCGAGTTATCAATGAGGTAAGCAAGGTGGTTGTTGGCCAGGAGTATATGGTGAACCGGCTTTTGGTTGGGCTATTCACCAATGGTCACATTCTGCTCGAGGGTGTTCCCGGCTTGGCGAAGACACTTACCGTAAGCACACTTGCGCAAGTTCTGCACCTGGACTTTCAACGTATCCAGTTTACACCTGATTTGCTTCCCGCTGATTTGGTTGGAACGATGATCTATAATCAGAAGGATGGCAAGTTTGAAGTGAAGAAGGGACCGATCTTCGCTAACATCATCCTCGCAGACGAGATCAACCGTTCTCCTGCAAAGGTGCAGTCTGCGTTGCTTGAAGCCATGCAGGAAAAAACAGTAACGATCGGGGAGACGACTTTTAAGCTTGACCGGCCATTCCTTGTTATGGCCACGCAAAACCCGGTGGATCAGGAAGGAACATACCCGCTTCCAGAAGCACAGGTCGACCGTTTCATGCTGAAGGTTTCCGTTAACTATCCAACAAAGCAGCAGGAACTCGAAGTCATGCGGAGAATTTCAAACATGACTTTCAAGTATGAAGTAAACCAGGTCCTGACAAAAGAAGACATTTTCTCGATCCGCGAAGGTGTGAATAAAGTGAAGATCTCTGAGTCGCTGGAGAATTATATTATCGAATTGGTTTACGCGACACGAAAGCCACTCGAGTACAAGCTTAATGAGCAAGCGCAATACATTCAGTTCGGTGCTTCTCCTCGTGCAAGTATCAATTTGAACCTTGCATCCAAAGCAATGGCATATATGGACGGCCGCGACTACGTGTTGCCCGAAGATATCAAGGAGGTAGCGCTTGATGTGATGAACCACAGAATCCTTCTGAACTACGAGGCAGAGGCTGACAACGTGAAGACTACTGATATCATCAAAGTGCTGTTGACGAAAATTCCGATCAATAAATAAGCTAT
>DASWTM010000055.1:0-8299 GCA_036402115.1 Chryseosolibacter sp. | reverse complement strand
CTTGCCGCAAGGTTAATTGCAGAAGTTGTTTTTCCTACTCCACCTTTTTGATTTGCAATCGCAATGATTTTTCCCATTCGTTAAAAAAATAAACCCCTTCCATTTTAGGTCAGGGGTTACAAATATAAATGAATTTGTTTTGGGCCGTGGAACAGCGTGGAACGTATTATCCACAATCGCTGCACAATTTCGTTACTCGCAAGTGTCTGACGACCAAGACTAAAGAAGCGGCTATGGAAAACCGTACCGAGTTATGCACGAATGCTGCCTTACGATTTCTTTTTCTTGCGGTCTTCTTCGGCTTTCTTTCGCGCTTCTTCGCTCGCTTTCATCGCATCTTCCAGGCGTGCCATGAATTTTGATTTTTTGCCGCCACCTCCGGCCGCATTCTTCTTACGGTTCTCTTCGAGTAAAACCTTGATCTTGTCGTCATCCACGAATCTGCGGATAATCGCCTGCTGCGCAAACGTTACAAGGTTTGAAACAAAGTAATAGAAGGTCAAACCAGCCGAGAACGAATTCAGTACGAAGAAGAAAATCACCGGCATGATGTACGACATCGACTTCATCGGTCCTTGTACAGACGATAGCTGATTATTCTGCCATGTATAGATGAGGGTAGAAACCGTCATCAACAACGTAAACAAACTGATGTGATCACCGACTCCGAAAGGAATGACAAACGGCAGGCGAATGATTGAATCATAGGTCGATAAGTCTTCCGCCCACAGGAAGGGTTGCTGACGCAGTTCGATGCTGGCTGGGAACAGGTAGAACATCGCAAAGAGGATCGGCATCTGCAAAAGCACCGGGATGCATCCGCTGATTGGATTTACACCTACCTGCTGATACAGTTTTAACTGCTCCTGCTGAACTTTGGCCATGTCATCACCATGCTTTTCTTTGATGACATCAAGGTCGGGCTTCAGCACTTTCATCTTCGCCATGCTCAGGTACGACTTGTACGACAGCGGTGCGAGTACAAGCTTCAGCAAGATTACAAGAATGATAATAATCAATCCGTAGTTGCCAATGTACTTCGTGAGGAAGTGAAACACCGGGAAGATGACAAACTTGTTGATCCAGTAAACCGGTGGCCATCCGAGATAAACGTTCTTTTCAAACTTGTCCGCAACGATATCGATCTCCTGGTAATCATTCGGACCGACATAGAACTTGAAATCAGTCTTAGCCTCGATCAATTGAGACTTTGGAATGAACAACTTCAGGCTTTGCTGCTCAACGATTGAGCTGTCTCCCTCAGGCGTAGCGGTGGCAAGTTCAGCCCCGGAGAAATTATTTTTTGCAATGATTGACGAGAGGAAAAACTTTTGTTTGATGGACACCCATTTCAATGGTTGCTGAATGATCTCGCTGTCCGATGTAGAACGCTCATCAAGATCTTCAAAACCTTCGTTGACTGTGAAATAATTCACCGTTGTGTTATTGCGGGTATCCTGAAGATCCTTCTCCAGTGGTTGAACCAAATCATTCCAGCGGAACGTAAGTGTTTCGCCACCCAATTCCTCAGCAAGACCTTTTTGCTTTATCGAATAGGCAATCTGGTATCCGGAAGGAGGGATTGCATAAGAATGAGTAAGGAATGCACCGTTAGCAAGTTTGACGCTGTAATCGATCACCGTTGTGTCACCGCGTTTTGTTTCGTTTACCTGATAGAAAAGGTCGTACAGATCAATGTCCTTTCCCTGATACTTGGTAAGAAGTTCGAAGGTTGAACGTTCAGGTGTGATCAGGAAGAGAGGCTTTTGCGTGTATGTTTTGTACTTTTTGAGCTCAAGAGATTTTATGTAGCCTCCTTTGTTTGAGAACGTTGCACGGATGTCTTCGTTCTCAACAACTTTGGCTTCTTCGTTCCCTTGCGCGAAGGAAGACAGATCACCATACGTTTGTGCAAGTACACTGTCGGATGGCGTGACAACTTGTTTGCCGGCTTCGCTTTGCTGAGGCTGCGCAGACTGGCTTGGTGCCGTTTTCGGAGCTGGTGCAGGTTCGGGGGCGAACCAATAAAAGTAAACCATCAGCAGCGCTGCGATCAATGTTAGGCCGATTGCCGAATTTCTATCCATTCTGTTACTCCATTAAAATACGATACCGGAGGTATCGCCTGTTATTCTAAAAAACTGCGCAATATGGGGCGCAAAATCCCAAATGCCAAAAGGCACATCCAAATCGCAAATACCAAAGCCCAAATTCCAAGCTCCAAATTCCAAATTCCAAACTTCAGCTCCTTGACCTTTGATATTGGTTTTTGGTCCCGATCGCTATTGGGATTGGGATTTGGACCTTTATCAGTGATTGTTGTTGCTTACTCTTTTGTGTGTTAGAGCGGCCTCAACAAACTTAACGAAGAGGGGATGCGGGTTCAGCACCGTGCTCTTTAATTCAGGGTGATATTGAACACCCACGAACCACGGATGATCCTTCAATTCAACGATCTCTACCAGGTTCGAATCAGGATTTACTCCGGTTGCTTTCAATCCCGCTGCTTCCGCCTGCTCGAGGTATTTATTGTTGAATTCGTAACGATGCCTGTGACGTTCCTTGATCATCGATTCGCCATACGCGATATGAACTTTGCTACCTTTTTTCAGCTTGCAGTCGTAAGCCCCAAGTCGCATTGTCCCACCTTTCATAGTGATCTTTTTCTGCTCTTCCATCATGTCGATCACCGGGTTCTTCGTCTTTGGATTCAGTTCCGTTGAACTTGCTTCAAGACCAAGAACATTGCGTGCGAATTCGACTACGGCACACTGCATTCCAAGGCAGATTCCGAAGAATGGAATTTTGCTTTCCCTCACGTGGCGGATCGCTTCGATTTTACCTTCCATACCGCGCTCACCAAACCCAGGTGCCACGAGAACGCCATGAAGGCCGTTCAGCACGGAAGTAACCGTGTCTTTAGCTATATCTTCAGACGATATCCACTTCAAATTTATTTTGCAATCGTTCTCTGCGCCTGCGTGAACAAATGCTTCTGCTATCGATTTGTAAGCGTCCGGAAGCGACACATACTTGCCAACGAGCCCGATGTTAACTTCATCTACCGGATTCTTGAGTTTGCCCAGGAAGGTTTTCCACTGATCGAGATCCGGTTCCGCCTTGCCGTGCATTTTCATTTTTGCCAATACACGTTCATCAAGCTTCTCCTTTTTCATGAGGAGCGGAACATCGTAGATTGTGTCAGCATCGATTGCCTCGATAACCGAATTGAGTTGCACGTTGCAGAACAATGCTAACTTTTTCCGTAATTCCAGCGGGAGCGGCATCTCCGTGCGACACACCAGGATATCAGCTTGCACGCCTTCCGCAAGCAATTCCTTTACCGAGTGTTGAGTCGGTTTTGTCTTTAGTTCTTTTGCGGCCTTCAGGTAGGGGATGAGCGTCAGGTGAATCACCAAGGCGTTATTCGCACCAAGATCCCAACGCACCTGACGTACCGCTTCAATAAACGGAAGCGATTCAATGTCGCCTACCGATCCACCAATCTCAGTAATGACAAAGTCGTATTGCCCACTTTCCCCTAAAAGGAAAATATTGCGTTTGATTTCGTCTGTAATATGAGGAACGACTTGAACGGTCTTTCCCAGGTATTCCCCCTGTCGCTCTTTCGTGATTACATTATTATAGATGCGCCCGGTCGTGATATTATTGGCTCTAGACGTAGGTACGTTGAGGAAACGCTCGTAGTGCCCGAGATCCAGGTCGGTTTCCGCGCCATCGTCTGTTACGTAACATTCACCGTGCTCATACGGATTCAGCGTTCCCGGATCGATGTTGATATAGGGGTCGAATTTTTGAATGGTGACGTTGAACCCTCTGGCTTGCAGTAACTTACCTAATGAAGCAGCAATGATCCCTTTGCCCAGCGATGATGTTACACCCCCGGTTACGAAAATATACTTGGCGGCAGACATGATTTAGATTGACCCTTTCGATTAACCGGGCACAAAGGTAAATTTTTTCGGGGTAAAACCGCGGATGTTTTTTGAGGTAAAAAGCGATTTTTTGGCTAAACCCGACCAGGCAGTTAGTGAAAAGTTATTTGGCTTGCAAGCGCGTTTTTAGAGAATTTTCGAATCGTAGCTTTAAAAAATGATAGCGCAGACGAAGGACTGTCAGGCCATCCATAAAAGCACCGCGTAAATCAGACGATGGCGCGGACGCCAGGAGTCGAACTTGTTTTAGTCGTATGGTCTGGAAGGACAGCGCTCCTTGTCATGGACCGCTGGTCCGACCTCGTTAAAAAAGTCAGACTAAGCGAGTTGCTGGGATCGATCGAATTCATCCTTGTGGCTGGTCGTATGGTTGTAATGACACAGACACCGAGCTAGACGATACTGGCAAACGACCATATCCAGCCGCTTTAATTGTTTTAAAATCTTCTCGTACTGCCGTTTATCGAGCATTCAACACTTTGGGGTTTATACGGCCGGTTCCGTCCTGTAGCTTCGTGTGATAAAGAAATGATTTGCTAGGTCATTTGTTGAAAACGAGCTGCTGAATGAGGTTGAAAACATACGTACTAATATTTTTTTCGCTGTTTCTAACCGGTAACGCGTGGGCACAATGTACAAGCTCAGACATCATGGAACCAGGCTTCCAGTTCCTGACGAGCAGCCGTGGTTGTGCACCGTTTCAGGTTCGGATTGAGACGTTATATCTCGCGTCAACACCTGGCACGACATACTATGTGAACTGGGGTGACGGCTCTCCTGAAGAAGTTTACACGCAGGGACCGTTGCCTGCCACCGGTGTCGAACTCACGCACATCTATCCAAACTCTCCTGTTGATTGTGGCTACGATGTCACCATCGATGCCGAAAATGCCTGCAACCCGCGAGGCAGCGTTGTGCAGGTAGTGACGCAAGTTGTAGTCTGGACAAATGATATTGTCGAGATCAATCCGGCAGAGTTCCGCGTGTGTCAGGGATTTGCTGCGAGCCTTAATTTTACAGACAACAGTGACTGGAACTGCCACCCCCGGGCTACACGCGAGAATAATGCTTCGCGATGGTTGCAGTGGATTTATAACACCGGCTCTGCCGCCAATGTGATTCCAGGAGTCCAAGTGAACGGAGTCAACGCTCCTCCAAATTATCTGGATCCGGCAGCGAATCGCAATCCTCAATATCCGGTAAACGCACCCGGCCAAACAAGTCTTCCGATTGCCGTTCCTGTTACAGCGCCCGCGGACATAGGAAAGTTCTGGCAGATCACGATGAAGAACTGGAACCAGTGTAATGCGTACGACAACAATCTTGCTAACGGTCCGCAAAACCCCGCTGACGTGGTCAACGGTGATAACCCTCCGCAGATAACCACTGCGCGTATCGTTATTGTTGAGTCACCTCAACCATCGTTTCTCACGCGACTCGGCAATGCAGCCGGAGCGATTCAAAGTGTTTTCTGTTTGGGTGATGACATTTTCTTGGATAATCAAACGCCAGCGATCGCGGGAGCCGCGTTCGGTTACCGTTGGGAATTTTACAACAACAACACGGGGGCAGGTGCACCCGCAGCGGTCAGAACGAGTGCTGAGCCAACGTTTGCTTTCAATACTACCGGACAAAAATTAATACGACTCATCGTCCGCGACAATAACGCTGCAGGTGGTTGTGAAGCTACATTCGATCGGGTGATTACGATATCTCCATCACTGGTAGCGCAAATAAGTGTGACTGATATAGCAGGCAATCCTATCACGGGCGACTTCTGCCAGGAGAACAATTCTCCTTTCACTAATTTCGAAGTCCGCTTTAGCGATTCTTCGATAGGAACGCCATCTGCCTCAACAGAATGGCGTTGGGAATTTTACGATGAAACGAATGCGTTGATTTTTTCGGCTCCTACCGGATCGGGATTTTCGGCTTCACCACTGGGTCCATTCGACCGGACCTTCACTACGCCAGGGCAGTATCGGGTGCGTTTACGCATACGCGATAACCTGACGACTTGCGAGACGGAAGATGAGGAGATCATTCGGGTGTTGAGAAAACCAGTGGCGGAATTCACGTTCAATCGTGTATGCCAGGGCACGGCCACAACATTTACAGATCAATCAACCTTAAACGCTGTTGGCACTGAACAAATCATTTTGCGCGAGTGGGATTTTGATTATGACGGTGTTACGTTCGCAAAAGATCCTGCCTTTGACAATGAGACATCCTTTACCAGGGCTTTCGCTGCAGCGGGTGCGCACCGCGTTGCACTCCGCGTCACGACAGATCAGGGCGGATGTTCATCGTTAATTGAACATACCGTGATGGTCGATGCATTGCCGACAGCATCTTTTGCGCCTGATCGTTTGTCGGGCTGTAGTGTCCTTCAGGTGAACTTCACCAATAATTCAGTTGCCGGTCAACCTGTGGCTATTAAAGAGTATCGGTGGGAGATAAATAATGGAAGTGGATTTCAGCTTGATTCGGTTCAACGCCCAACTGATCCAGGTTTTTCGGATGCATTTACAAAAGACTTCAGCAACTATGGAACTACTAACCTTGACTATGAAGTCAGACTTCGGGTGGTAACCGTTAATGACTGCGAAACCATTTCGTCTCCGGTGACGATCACGGTTTACCCAGGGCCGCAATCCGGGTTTGTATCGCTGAACTATTCACCATTTAATTCAAACTGCACTCCCGTCAGCGTTAACTTCTCTGCGGATGCCACAACGCAGTCGCAAAATCCAAGTGAATACCTGTGGACAGTCAGTGATGGAACCACAGTTATTACCGAGACGAGCACAGGTACTACTCCGAGCTTTACGTATAATTTTGTCAACGCTACTCAATCGATACAGGATTTTGAGATCACCCTGCGCGCCACACTTCCGACAGGATGCTTCGGTGATTCTACACGAACTATACGCGTGAATCCGGTTCCATCGTCACAGTTTACAATCGATACCCTCGACTGGCAATGCGAAAGTGTAATGCTTCGGATGGAGGCAACGCAAAAAGGTCTTCAGCAGTACGAGTGGACGTTACGCTCGAATGGAGTTGTACTTTTTAGTTCCACTACAGCAGGTGATCGTTTCGATTATGACATTAATCGATCAACTACAGTTGACCAAAACATTTCGATTGAACTACGCACAACAAACTTTGCAAACTGTCAGAGTGCTGTTACTACGCGAACGCTGAGTCTTCCAAGCACCGTCAATATCAACGCGAACTTCACAGCGAGTCCGATGGTTCAGCAAATTCCGTCACGCATTGTCACGATAACAAATAACACCACTGCCGGACCATGGACATACGTATGGAATTTCGGGGATGGTACAACGGGGAATTCGAGTGCAGCATCATTCACCCACACGTATCCGCAGGAAGGTATTTACCCGATCGAACTCACCGTAACGAATGGTGATTGTATGAAGAGTCATGCAGTTACTATAAGTATTTTGCCGAGTCCTCCGGTGCTGGAATTTGAATATGATCCGTCATCAGGCTGTCTTCCGCTGACGGTGAATTTCACTAATCGCTCGCAATATGCGGACCCTACGACATACGCATGGGAGTTTGGTGCAGGTCAGGGAACATCCACAGCGATCAACCCAAGCTACACGTATTATGAACCTGGTATCTATTCCGTCACGCTCTCTGCAAAGAACAGCGCAGGTGAAAGTGCTCAGGTGACGAAGCAATTAATTATCACAGTATACGACAAGCCGAATGCACAGTTCAATGTCAAACCGAGCCAGATTCAATTCCCTGGAGGGAGGTTGTACACCGATAACCGCAGCTTCGGTGCTACTTCATATTCGTGGGACTTTGGTGATGGCGGAACATCAACTGAGTTCGAGCCGACACACGAATACGTCAGCGAAGGTGTATTCGACATTCAACTTGTTGCATATAATTCGGCCGGCTGCGCAGATACCATGAAGCTCGCTGCGGGGGTTCAGACGATACGCTCCGGACAGATGCTCATTCCCAATGCTTTTTCTCCAGCTACTGGAGATTCGGGAAGCAGTAACGGAAAGAACGACACATTCAAACCGATCCTTGTTGGCGTAACTGATTTCCAGATGCTGGTGTTCAACCGTTGGGGACAATTGCTATTTGAAACGCGCGATCCCGAAATAGGGTGGGACGGCTACTATCAGGGACGTTTGTGTCAGCAGGATGTATACGTGTATAAGATTAACGCGAAGTACAGCAATGGCGAACGGGTCAACAAAGTTGGCGATATCCACTTAATACGATGATTATGAGAAAATGTGTTGTTGTATTTTTTGGAGTATTCATTTCGCTTTCTGCTCTCGCGCAGGATCCGG
>DASWTM010000054.1:0-9978 GCA_036402115.1 Chryseosolibacter sp. | reverse complement strand
TTGGAGGGGGTGAGTGGCTTAGAGCATTCACCTTTCTTCCAAACATTCTTATTTTTACATAAATTTCCTGACGTTGAAACGAGCCGCCACCATTCTGCTAATTTTTTCTCTCACGATCTGCAACGCGTTAGGCCAGGTTATTAATCTCAAAAAAAACTGGCGCTTTCGTATTGGAGATGAACTCGCGTGGGCAGCGACCGACTATGACGACTCACGCTGGGATATGATCCGCGTTCCATCCCACTGGGAAGACGATGGCTTTAACGGCTATGATGGTTTTGCGTGGTACCGAACCAAGTTTGACGGCACTCTGCTCAACCCTAACGAAATGTATTCGCTGAACCTCGGCTTCATTGACGATTGCGATGAGGTGTACCTTAACGGAAGGGCTATTGCTTTTTCAGGACAATTTCCTCCAAAATTCAAGACTGCTTACAACAATGAGCGCAAATACAGCCTGCCGAATGATATCATTAATTTCAAAGGGCAAAATACAATTGCTGTACGCGTGTTTGACGCTTTTCAGGGAGGGGGAATCTTTGACGGTAAGATTGGAATCTTTCCACTGGGGGGAGATAAAAAACTCCTCATCGACCTTCAAGGAATCTGGCATTTTGCACGAACGCGGTCTGAAGGACAGACACCAGACGAAGATGACTGGGATAACATTATGGTTCCGTCCCCGTGGGAGCATCAGGGCTTTTCACGCTATGATGGTTTCGCGCGCTACCGCAAAACGTTTTCACTGCCTGCCAATTTTACTCAGGAAGAAGTTGTCCTTATGCTCGGTAAAATTGATGACTTCGACAAAGTTTACCTCAACGGAAAACTAATCGGTGTGACCAATGACCACGAGCCTTACGGATCGAGTGAGTCTTATCAGCTCGACCGCGTGTACAAAATTCCAAAGGATCTTCTCAAACGAGGCGGCTCTAACACAATCGAAGTGATCGTTGAGGATATGGGTAACATTGGCGGCATTTATGAAGGCAGGGTTGGGATAACCACCCGCGCGAATTACGAACGTTACTTCCGATAGAGGGAATTAACTTTCGATTCTTAAATCTTACAATTTTAGTTAGATTAACTTCATGAAACGATCATGGTTAATCGCCTCCCTCCTCCTTATTTTCCTTTCCCAGGCAACGGCAGATAATGGTTACCGTCTCTGGTTACGCTATGATCGGATTGCTGACGAGGCAACGCGTGGGGCATACGCAACGCTCTTAAGATCTTACTGCATTCAAGGTAACTCCAAAACATTTGAGGTGATTCGCAAGGAATTCGAACTTGGACTTCCTTCACTACTGGCCCAACCGGTAGGCTACACGGCATCCGCGACAGAGGCATCCCTCGTCATAGGGATCGCTACTGATCCGGCACTGAATGGGTACGAGGAGCTAAAAGCACTCATCA
Source organism: Chryseosolibacter sp. (assembly GCA_036402115.1). Taxonomy (GTDB): domain Bacteria; phylum Bacteroidota; class Bacteroidia; order Cytophagales; family Cyclobacteriaceae; genus Chryseosolibacter. The sequence goes on along the minus strand of DASWTM010000054.1, from coordinate 8,562 downwards.
ACACAATCGACAACGAAGGATTTGTCATCTTCTCAGTGAAAAATGCAACCCCAGGTAAAATCGTCATTGCAGGAAAGACAGACATTGGTGCGCTTTATGGCGCATTTCATTTTCTGAAACTACTACAGACGAATCAAAAAATTACAAACCTTTCATTATCCAGCTCTCCGAAAATCAAGATCCGGATCCTCAACCACTGGGACAACCTCGATCGAACAGTCGAGCGCGGATATGCCGGTGCTTCCATTTGGGATTGGCATAAACTTCCAGACTACATTGACACCCGCTATCACGATTACGCCCGAGCGAATGCGTCCATTGGCATCAATGCAACCGTGCTGACCAACGTGAATGCAAATGCGCTGGTGTTAACTCCAATGTACCTGGAAAAAGTCAAAGCACTAGCCGATGTCTTTCGACCTTACGGGATTAAAGTCTACCTGACAGCACGTTTTAGTGCGCCTGTTGAAATCGGTGGATTGAAAACCGCTGATCCGGTTGATGCGGATGTACAAGCGTGGTGGAAAAACAAGGCCAGGGAAATTTACACCTACATTCCTGACTTCGGTGGCTTTGTAGTGAAAGCAAATTCCGAAGGGCAACCTGGCCCGCAGAATTACGGCAGAACGCATGCTGACGGTGCAAACCTGTTAGCGGATGCGTTGCTGCCTTATGGCGGAGTCGTTATGTGGCGCGCATTCGTTTACGACAACAAAGTTCCGGACGACCGCACCAAACAAGCATACAATGAGTTCAAACCGCTTGATGGTAAGTTCAAGTCAAATGTGATCATTCAGGTAAAGAACGGCCCACTGGATTTTCAACCAAGGGAGCCATTTCATCCCCTGTTCGGTGGTCTGACAAAGACGAACATTATGCCCGAGTTTCAAATCACGCAGGAATATCTCGGCTTCAGCACACACCTTGCCTACCTTGCCCCTTTATTCAAAGAATGTCTGGAAGCTGACACGTATGTGAAGGGTAAAGGATCCACGGTTGCAAACGTGATTGGCGGAGAAATCTTTAAGAACCAGGTCACTGCGTTTGCTGGCGTTGCAAATATCGGTTCAGACTTCAACTGGACAGGCCATCACTTCGGGCAGGCAAACTGGTATGCCTTCGGAAGACTGGCATGGGATCATCAACTTACTTCTGAAGCCATTGCAGACGAATGGATACGGATGACATTCTCCAATGATGCGACCTGTATCGATGCGATGAAGTCGATGATGCTTCGGTCACGGGAAATGCTTGTCAACTACATGACGCCCCTCGGTCTGCACCACATCATGGGATACAATCACCACTATGGTCCGGGCCCCTGGGTGGCCGGAAAAGCGCGCCAAGATTGGACCTCGGTGTACTACCACCGGGCCGATAGTCTGGGCGTTGGATTCGATCGCACAGCTTCCGGAAGCAACGCGCTTGAGCAATATCATCCGGAAGTGCGCAAACAGTTTGCCTCAGCAAAGGTTTGCCCCGAAGAATACCTACTTTGGTTTCATCATCTTCCTTGGGATTATCAAATGAAATCAGGAAAGACCTTGTGGGATGATCTATGCTTTCGATATTATAAGGCTGTAGGTGAGGTGTCTAAAATGGAAGACACATGGCAGCGCATCAAAGGAAAAGTAGACGAAGATCGTTTCAACCATGTCGCTGCTTTCTTAAGTATCCAGCGGAAGGAGGCGGAACTATGGCGCGATGCGTGTGTTCTTTATTTTCAAAGCTTCTCGAGAAAGCCGATACCTCCGGGTTTACCAAAGCCTGCAAGATCCCTGGAATACTATATGAAGTTGTCTTTTCCTTATGCTCCCGGGATCAAACCCGAATGGTAAGCGTGCCAGCGAATTCCATTCAAATTTTCATTACCCCTTTGATAAAAAGTAAATACCACGCAACTTAGATGTTAAGAAAAGTATCTGCAACCTTAACTGTTCATCAATGATTTTAATGGAGCAAACGATGCGTTGGTTCGGCCCGAACGATGCTGTAAGTCTCACCGATATACGTCAGGCCGGATGCACCGGAGTGGTCACTGCCTTACACCACATACCCGTTGGCGATGTTTGGACAGTTGAAGAAATCGAAAAACGTAAACGCGTAATTGAGCAGCATGGGATGACGTGGACGGTGATCGAGAGTTTGCCGGTCCACGAGGATATTAAAAAGCGGTCGGGAAATTATCAGCGCTATGTAGAAAATTACAAAACCAGTATCGCGAACGTTGCGAAATGCGGTTTGAAAGTCATTACGTACAACTTCATGCCGATCCTCGACTGGCTTCGAACCAATATCTCCTACCCGCTTGAAACCGGAAGCAAAGCACTTCGATTCGAAAGATCTGCCTTTGTCGTCTTCGATGTTCACCTGTTAAAGAGGCCGGGAGCGGAAAAAGATTACACCGTGCAAGAACTAGAAAACGCTAAGCGGTGGATGGATTCACATTCGGAAGCTGAGAAGAAAGACCTGTTTAGAAATTGTTTGCTGGGACTGCCCGGCAGTGATGAAAGCTTTACTCCGGAACAAGTCCTTACTGCCCTTGAAACGTATAAAGGCATCGATAGTAAAAAGCTTAAAACTCACTTGTTCGAATTTCTGAACGAGGTAGCACCGGTGGCGGAACGTGAAGGCGTGAAGCTGGCAATTCATCCCGATGATCCACCCTACTCCATCCTTGGTCTTCCGCGCATTGTGAGCACCGAGGCAGATGCAACGGACCTGCTAGCTGCCGTGCCGGTCAACGCTAACGGGCTTTGTTTTTGTACAGGATCGTATGGAGCGCGTGCTGATAACCCAATTATTCCAATGATTCAGAAATTCGGTGACCGCATTCACTTCCTTCACCTGCGAAATACAAAACGCGATAGCGAGGGCAACTTCTTTGAAGCAAATCACCTGGAAGGCGACACGGATATGGTTGAAGTGATCCGCGAAGTCCTGAAGCTGATGCAACGCACAGGGAAGTCGATCCCGATGCGCCCGGACCATGGTCACCAGATGCTGGACGATCTGAACAAAAAGACTTATCCCGGCTATTCCGCCATTGGAAGACTTCGTGGGCTTGCTGAACTACGGGGCGTGGAAAGAGGACTGGCGCATGTCATGACGAAGTAGCGATCCGTTCATCAGGTTTGCTGGGCGAAGTGGATTGGATTTGCTACCTTCAGGAAATCCAACCCTTACTCGTATGAAAGCAATTACCAATTCTCCGATCAGCAGAAGAAGTTTTGTATTGAAATCAGCAACAGCTGCTTCCGGTTTGTTGCTTGCCGCTAACAGCATAAATGGATTCCCTGCAATTCTCAAGAGTTTCGGAAAACCGAACTCGAAATTCAACGGAGTACAAATTGGTGCGATTACGTATTCGTTTAGAAGTCTACCGGTTTCAGCCGAGCAAGTTTTGAAGTATTGTATCGACTGCAACATCAGCGCGATCGAGATGATGGGAAACACCGCTGAGGCATTTGCCGGTGCACCGCATACAACGATTGAACCCCGTCAGTTTCCACCTCCGGGAACGCCTCGTCCACAACAAACACCAGAGCAGGAAGCTGAGCAAAAAGCGCGCGCGAAAGAAATCGCAGACTGGAGGGCAACCGTTTCAATGGACAAGTTTGAAGCCCTGCGTAAGATGTATAAAGATGCAGGGGTTTCAATTTACGCGTACAAACCCAATGCGTTGGGCGAAAAAAATACGGATGCTGAAGTTGAGTATGCGATGAAAGCTGCAAAAGCACTTGGTGCAACGCATGTGACAGTAGAATTGCCAAAGGATGCAGCACAAAGCAAACGCCTGGGCGAATTCGGTGACCGAAACAAAATGGGCATTGGGTACCATGGCCACCTTCAACAGACAATCACATCATGGGACGAAGCGATTGCTCAATCCAAATACAATGGATTGAATTGTGATATTGGACATTATGTAGCAGCGGGGTTTGATCCAATTCCACTGCTTCAGGCCAAGCACGGAAAAATATATAGCATGCACATTAAAGACCGGAAGTCGAAAGACAACGGAGGCGCTAACATGCCGTGGGGTCAGGGAGACACTCCGCTTGAAAAAGTTTTGCTCCTAATGCGTAAGGAGAAATACAAGTTCCCTGCAACAGTCGAAATGGAGTACGATGTACCCGAAGGCTCCGATGCCGTCAAAGAGGTCGCCAAATGCGTTGAGTTCTGTCGCACCGTACTGGAGAAGACGACATAAATGCTACCTTATAAAAAGAGAAAAGCCACCCAATGATTGGTGGCTTTTCGTTTTCACAGAGGTTCAATCAATTATAACCAGGGTTCTGTGTGAGCGTTTTTACACCGCTTTTCTGACTGTTTAAAATCTCCTGTAGCGGAATCGGGAAGTATTCATGCTTTCCTGCAACAAAGGTTACTCCATTGAGATATGAGCGCTTCGTTCCTTCCACAGCATAGTAGGCGTTAAGTGTGGGTGCAGCAATTCCCCACCGCACCAGATCAAATCTACGGTGGCCTTCCATCGCGAATTCAAGACGCTGCTCAAATTGAACTGCTTTGCGGGCCATCGCCTGATCCGTCCACGGAGTCGTGTACGTGCTGATGAGATAGTTTGCGGCAGGCGTTCCGTTTGCGTTCAACACAAATCCCGCAGGGTTGGCTGCTCGCGTCCTGATTTGGTTCACATACCCACGTGCAGCATCGATGTTGGTCCCTTCTTCAACGGCAATCTCTGCAAGCCACAACAGTATATGGGAATAACGAATCATACGATAGTTGTTCGCATTCAATCGAGGATTACCGGCAAATGTGTTGGTTCCGACATCCGAGCGATACATCACGTGTTTCTTCGGTGAATAAGGTCCACCATAAGCCTGATCGCGAACATACGTTTTGCCGGGGTGCACGCCCCAGTCGAGATAAGGAATTCCTCTTCTGCCAACAGTCCAATCCAGCCGCGGATCAAGCGTTCCCGCATAAGGTGTAAACGCTGCTGTAGCCTCAATGCCTTGATCGCTGGTAACGTCAGAGGTGTTGAAGTTATCAAGAAGAGGCAGCCCGTCCGGACCGGTCTTGAATGCATTCACAAGATTTTGTGAAGGTTGGAAAAAACCGCAGCACGTTGTCACACCACCACCACCGTAAGGATAATTTAACGTAGAGCCAATGTTGCCATTTTCACCACCTGGTGCTCCGTCATTTACCGAATATTGCACTTCAAAGATCGACTCAGCGTTGTTGTTGGTTGAAGCGCGGAAGTTGTCGTGGTAGCGATCCACAAGTCGATATTGATTGCTGGCCACGATAGCTTCGAGGATCGTTTTGGCAGGTGCATACTTTTTCTGAAAAAGATATGCTTTTGCCAGCGTTGCTCCTGCTGCCCACTTTGTTGCCCGTCCCTTCGAAGTTTGAGTTGTCGGCAGAACATCATAAGCCGCCTGAAGATCCGCTTCAATTTTTGGCCAGATATCTTCTTTGTTCTCGAGCTTTGTACTTTCAAGATTATTGGGGTCATACACCACTTCATCGATATACGGCACGTTGTTGAACATTTTTTTCAGCTCGAAGTGATAATGGCCACGGAGGAATCTTGCTTCAGCAATCACCTGTGCTTTCTCTGCATCGGTCATGTCGGTAACTTTCGGCAACAGCTGCAAAACATCATTGACACGCGCAATACCATCATACATTCCTCTCCACTTTCCACGGAAGTAAATGTTGTCGGCTGCAATGTTGTGTTGTTCGATTAATGAGATGGGAGGTTGATCGCCTGCGATTGTTCCTTTGTAGGCATCATCCGATGCGACACTTCCAAACACCCAGTTGTCTGCTCCTACTTGATAAGACCGGTAGGCACCTTCCGCGGTCGCCCATCCATCCAGGAGTGAATACGCTCCGATCAGCAGTGAATTAACGCCTTTGCTGTTTTGCAGCGCGCCTGCACTCAGGGCTGCCTTAGGTTGCACGTCCAGAAATTCGTCTGAGCAACTATTGGTTATACCCAGAAGAACGGCACAAAAAAGTATCGATATTTTTTTCATTGTCGTAACAGTAAATGATTTCTTTTGTTCGATCCGTCTCATATCAGAAAGCAAGGTTTAATCCTACCAGGTATTGTTTTGCGGTCGGATAAGCCCCACCGTCAACACCGATTTGTCTGTCGTTGCCTGCAGTGTAATTTCGGAGGTTGATCTCAGGATCCATGCCTGAATACTTCGTTAGCGTGAACAGGTTTTGTCCCTGCACATATACCCGCACCGTTGTGAACCCGATCCGGGATACCATCGAGGCCGGGAAGGTATATCCAAGCTGAATGTTCTTCATGCGGAAGTAGGATCCGTCTTCGAGGTAGTAGGTTGACGGAAGGATACTCACCTGATCACTTGATGTTAACCTTGGCAAAACAGCGTCAGTCTTTCCTTCACGCCAGGAGTCGTAGAGCATTCGTGTGCTGCGGTTTCCGGCAAACGTTGGGAAGTCTGTCCAGTATTTTACATAGTTGAAGATCTCGTTACCGTGAACGCCCTGGCCAAATAACGTCAGGCTGAAGTTCTTATACCCAACATTGATATTAATACCGTACGTGAAATCGGGATGCGGATTTCCAATGATTGACAAGTCACTTGTGTTGATCACACCATCCTGGTTGACATCTTCGAATTCAAAGCGGCCTGCGCGATTCTGGTTCACACCCAGGTTGTTTGGTGGAGCAGCGGCAGCTTCTGCATCTGACTGGAATATTCCTTTGATGCGGTAGCCAAAGAAGGACGATATCGGATAATCCTGTTGTGTCACCACGAAGTTTTGAATACGCTCATCATTTAGTCCGAAGTATTGTGTGGCCGGGTCTCCAGTGGTTTTAGTCACCACGTTTCGATACGTGCTGAAGTTAGCGCTGACATCGTATGTAAGAGCGCTGGCCATAGCCCTACCGTTGTACCCCAGTGCAAGATCGATTCCGCGATTACGCATTGATCCGATGTTCTGGAATGGCGCGGTGGCAACACCGGCCGTCAAAGGCGCTGGGACGGGGAACAACATGTCGGTTGTCTCGCGGGTATACCAGTCGATAGCGAAATCGAGGCGATTGTTCAGTAGATTTGCGTCAATACCGATGTTGGTTGAAGTAGTCGTCTCCCATTTCGCCCGCGCGTTTCCAAACTGTGTAAGCTCATACCCGGGGACTGCAGAAGTTCTCGTTCCGTTGATATCATAGAACGATGTCGCAGGGTTGAGCGCAAAAATGGTAAGCGAATTATAGTTACCTATTTCCTGGTTACCAGTCTTACCCCAGCCGAAGCGAAGTTTTCCAACATTCACAATGGAAGAAATTGAGCTTGCAAATGCCTCGTTCGTGAACACCCACCCTGCACTGAAAGCCGGGAAGTATGCCGTTCTGAACTGTGGTGCAAAACGCGAAGAGCGGTCTCTCCGGATTGTTCCTTCGAGCAAGTATTTGTCCGCGAGAGAATAATTCAACTTGGCGAACTCCGATGCCAATGCCCAATTCGAGCCGCCACCATTATTGGTTTGAACACCTGTTCCACCACTTAGGTAGCGATTGTCAAGTGCATCCGAGGCGAAGTTTGTGCGCGATGCATCAAAGAATTCAAAATAGTCTTTGATCGACTCCGTTCCGATGAGGAAATTAACCCGATGCTTCTCAGCAAACGTGGTGTTGTACGTGAGCGTGTTGTACCATACCCACGTCCATTCATAATTGTTGCTGGTCTGCAAACTATTTGACCCGCGTGACTCCGCAGACTCGATGTCTCGGATGGTATAATTCCGGAAGTTAAAAAGGTTGTAATCAACACCGAAGCTTGTCTTGGCAGTCAAGTTTTCGAGGATGTCAACTTCAGCGAAAACATTGCCGAATAATCTCGTTTCAAATTGCCTGTTGTCTTTGTTTCTCCACAGGTCCGCAACCGGATTTCGCGAGTTGTCAAGGTCTGTACCACGCGTGCCACCAAAGTTTACACCGTGCACGTCATGAACCGGTACGATGGGCTGAATACGAAACGCGAATGAAGTCGGATTACTCTCCTGGCTATTTCCATTGGGTTGGTTGACACGATCCGTATAGCCTACCTGAAAATTCTCGCCAATGCGAACACGCTTGTTTATATTAAATTCCGTATTCGCACGCAGCGCATACCGTTTAAAGTTCGTGTAGAGCATGATTCCTTTCTGATCGAAGTAGTTCAGTGATAAAGCATAGCGTCCACCTTCGGTCCCACCCGATGCACCGATCTGATGACTTTGAATCGGAGCCGGATTGTAAATTTCATCGAGCCAGTTTGTTCCTTGCTTATTGGCTTTGGTGATGAGCCATTTCGTTTTATTAAAATCAGCACCATCGATGTTAGCGCTATAATTTACATACGTGCCATCGGGGTTTTGGGCGACACGAGGGTCACCTTCCATCGCGCCTGCCGGAAAAATGTAGTCGGGTATAGTAGGTGATGGTCCATTGCCAAATTGCGCATGAGCCGGATTTCCATTGGCCCCCACAGCATTCGCGTTGATCCTTGATTCCCAAACGAGCTGAGCGTACTCTTCTGTATTTAAAAGATCAAGCAGCTTACC
>DASWTM010000053.1:0-4656 GCA_036402115.1 Chryseosolibacter sp. | reverse complement strand
CAATGGACCGTTTACCATCGCCTGTTCGAAACCTTTCTGGATCGCAGGAATGAATTCACGAGGAATTACACCACCTACGATGTCGTTCACAAACTCAAGACCTTCCTTACCTTTTTCAACTTCTTCACGAGGAGAAAGTTCAAAAACGATATCCGCGAACTTACCGCGACCACCGGTCTGCTTCTTGTAAACTTCTTTATGTTCAACGCTCTTCGTAAGGGCTTCTTTGTAAGCCACCTGAGGAGCACCCTGATTGATCTCAACTTTGAATTCGCGCTTCAGACGATCGATGATGATCTCCAAGTGCAATTCACCCATACCACGAAGGATGGTCTGACCAGTTTCCTGATCTGTATTAACACGAAGCGTTGGATCTTCTTCAACGAGCTTACCGATCGCCATACCCAATTTATCAGCATCCGCTTGCTTCTTAGGTTCGATAGCGTAACCGATAACAGGCTCAGGGAATACCATTGATTCCAATACAACTTTGCGTTTTTCATCACAAAGCGTATCACCAGTTTTGATGTCTTTGAAACCTACAACCGCACCGATGTCACCTGCAGACAATCTTTCGATCTGGTTCTGCTTGTTGGCGTGCATCTGAAATACACGGGAGATACGTTCTTTCTGCTCTGAACGTGTGTTGTACACGTATGAACCAGATTCAAGAACACCCGAGTAAGCGCGGATGAAGCAAAGCCGTCCTACGAATGGGTCAGTAGCAATCTTGAACGCAAGAGCTGCAAATGGCTCCTTCACGTCAGGCTTAATTGTTACTTCTTCGTCAGTATCAGGATTTGTTCCGATAATATTGTCTTTGTCGAGTGGTGAAGGAAGGAGTTCCATCACGTAGTCGAGCATGGTTTGAACACCTTTGTTCTTAAAAGATGAACCGCAAACCATAGGAACGATCTTCATATCGATCGTAGCCTTGCGAAGAGCAGTCAGGATTTCTTTTTCAGAAATCGAGTTTGGATCTTCGAAGAACTTCTCCATCAATGTTTCGTCATACTCAGCAACTGCTTCAAGAAGCTTTTCGCGGTATTCCAAAACTTCGTCTTTCATTTCGTCAGGAATCGGAACTTCCGTATAGGTCATTCCTTTATCGTGTTCGTTCCAAACGATACCACGGTTATTGACAAGGTCAACCACACCACGGAAGTTTTCTTCAGCACCGATTGGCAACTGAAGGGCTACTGCTTTGCTACCGAGTTTTTCTCTTACTTGCTTGCAAACATCAAGGAAGTCAGCACCTGCACGGTCCATTTTGTTAACGAAACCGATACGCGCTACTTTATAGTTGTCAGCAAGACGCCAGTTCGTCTCAGACTGAGGTTCAACACCGTCAACTGAGCTGAAAAGGAATACAAGACCATCCAATACACGAAGAGAGCGGTTCACTTCAACTGTGAAATCCACGTGACCAGGCGTGTCGATGATGTTAATATGATATTCGTTGTTGCGGTATTTCCAGTGTACTGTTGTCGCAGCAGAAGTAATGGTGATACCTCTCTCCTGCTCTTGCTCCATCCAGTCCATGGTTGCAGCACCTTCGTGTACTTCACCAATTTTATGGTTTACACCAGAGTAATACAGAATGCGTTCTGTAGTGGTTGTCTTACCGGCATCAATGTGAGCTGCGATACCGATGTTTCTGGTGAATTTTAGATCTCTTGCCATTACTTCTTTATCCTAAAAATTAAAATCTGAAATGAGAGAATGCCTTGTTTGCTTCGGCCATTCTGTGGGTATCATCCTTCTTCTTCATTGCGGCACCTTCGCCCTTTGAAGCTGCGATGATCTCAGCAGCCAACTTGTCCATCATGGTCTTCTCACCGCGAGCTCTTGAATATTCAATGAGCCACTTGATGCTAAGGTTCACTCTACGTTCAGGTCTGATTTCAACCGGCACCTGGAAAGTTGCGCCACCTACCCTGCGGCTTTTTACTTCAACAGATGGCATGAGGTTGTTCATTGCGCGCTTCCAAACTTCAAGACCAGGCTCGTTGGTTTTCTTTTCAACCTGAGCAACAGCATCGTAGAAGATATTGTACGCAACGCTCTTCTTACCTTGTTCCATTAGATAGTTAACAAACTTTGTTACTAATGTATCCTGAAACTTAGGATCAGGAAGGAGGTATCTCTTTTTAGGTTTTGTCTTTCTCATGACTTGAACTGATTATTTTTTACCCTTAGCTGGAGCTCCTTTTGCCGGAGCAGCTGCTGCAGCACCTGCCTTAGGTCTTTTTGCACCATATTTAGAACGACCCTGCTTGCGACCATTCACGCCAGCAGTATCCAATGCACCACGGATGATGTGGTAACGAACACCTGGAAGATCTTTAACCCTTCCACCGCGGATCAACACGATTGAGTGTTCCTGAAGGTTGTGGCCTTCACCCGGGATGTATGCGTTAACTTCTTTTCCGTTTGTGAGGCGAACGCGGGCTACTTTACGCATAGCTGAGTTCGGCTTCTTAGGCGTAGTTGTGTACACACGTGTACATACGCCCCTGCGCTGTGGGCAGGAATCCAAGGCTGGAGACTTTGACTTAAAAGTCAATTTCGTGCGGCCTTTTCTTACAAGTTGTTGAATGGTAGGCATTTATATACTAATTAATAAAACCTTTTGAAATAAGGACTGCAAAGGTAGTCTGAAAAAGCAAACCCGCAAAACCCGGATTGAGAATTTTCTGAGAATTCGGGCGGTTTGGGGTGGTTTTTAGGCGTTGAACGGCTGTCTGTTTACCGTTTTCGTGCTCAGTTTCGGTAGAAAGCTATGGCTTTTGGCTATGGCTATGGCTTTTTCCAACCGAACTTCTAAGGTTTCCTCATTGAACGCGGTCTATTCAAACATCTTTTGGGCGTGCCCCTTCCATCACACTTGCCTTGCTCACGGGTCGCGTTTTCCGCTCCAACAATCAACCGCACCAGCCACTTCGGTTTCCGCTGCAACCGCTCACGCACGATTTACCGTTTTCGTGCTCGATTTCCATTGGAAGCTATGGCTTTTGGCAATGGCTAAGGCTTTTTCAATCGAACTTCAAGGGCTTGCGCCCGGAAGCAAGTACGCCTCAGCCATAGCTATAGCCATTGGCCATGGCCATACCCTACGCCTCTCCCATCGCGCCCCCAAAATTCATTGGGAACTTAGGGAGATCATCCGTCCTCTTTATCGGTCCAAAAGAAGCTTCATACTTCTCAATATTGTCTTTTAAGGCAGCCAAAAACCGCTTCGCGTGTTCAGGAGTTATAACAATCCTGGACTTCACCTTCGCCTTTGGAACACCCGGCATTAAGCGAATAAAATCGATGACGAACTCGCTATTCGAGTGAGCAATCATTGCCAGGTTGGAGTAGATCCCTTCGGCAATTTCCTCCGTCAGTTCAATGTTGATCTGGTTCTGAGGCTGACCAGCCTGAGGTTGACCCGGAGCTGGTGGTTGTGGTTTGTTTTTTTCGTCCATAATTAGTCACTGGTCATTAGTCACTAGTCATTAGTAAATTCAGGACCATTGGTTGACTTGAAGACCTAGGTCGAGGCATCCCGATAGCTATCGGGAGACATTGGGCATTAGGCATTGGGAAATGCAGGAATACCGAAATGCAAGCTTTTGGCTATTGGCCTTTAGCTGTTGGCAAATGCAAAGTTGATTAAGCAAAAAAGTCATTGGCGAATGTTACTCCACCAATGACTATCAATTCATATTACACAGAACGTGCTTGAAGCTTGTAGCGTGCAGCTTGTAGCCTTTTGACATCTAGTCTCGAAGCTCGAAGCTGACAGCTCGCGGCTAATCCGCCAGTTCCTTCTCACGATCTCTCGTCCTCGTTTCCGCTGCGGCCAAAGCATTGTACTCGTCCTTATGCGTAACGATGATATCGTTGAACTTGCGCTGACCTGTTCCGGCAGGGATCAGGTGACCTACGATCACGTTCTCCTTCATACCCATCAACCAGTCAGTCTTACCACGGATCGCTGCTTCGCTCAACACCTTCGTAGTTTCCTGGAAGGATGCTGCTGACAACCAGCTTTCTGTCTTCAACGATGCCTGAGTAATACCCTGAAGCGTTGGTCTTGAAACCGCAGCCAGTGCATCACGAACTTCAACAAGCTTCTGATCTTTTCTTCTCAGTACCGAGTTCTCATCTCTGAATTCACGGCCTGTGATGATCTGACCTGCTTTCATATTTGGAGAATCTCCTGGGTCAACAACAACTTTCTTGTCAATTACCAAGTCGTTCTCTTCACGGAACGCAAACTTATCAACGTATTCGCCAGGAAGGAATGTTGTATCACCTGGATCGATGATCTCAACTTTCTGCATCATCTGGCTCACAATAGCTTCAATGTGCTTGTCATTGATCTTCACACCCTGCAGACGGTAAACTTCCTGGATTTCATTCACAAGATATTCCTGTACTGCAGTAGGTCCTTTGATCAAGAGGATGTCACTTGGCGTGATTGACCCGTCTGACAATGGCTGACCCGCTTTCACGAAGTCGTTGTCCTGAACAAGGATGTGCTTAGACAATGGCACCAGGTAACGCTTTTGTACACCATCGCGTGACTCGATGAAAATTTCACGGTTACCACGCTTGATACCACCATATGTTACCACACCATCGATCTCACTCACAACCGCTGGGTTA
>DASWTM010000052.1:0-9647 GCA_036402115.1 Chryseosolibacter sp. | reverse complement strand
GGAACAAATCCTGCAAGTGCCGTGATGGCCGGTATGGATGTCGTTGTGGTGAAGTCAGATGAAGAAGGAAAAATTGATGTAGCCGATCTAAAGGCGAAAGCTGAACAATACAAAGACAAACTTTCATGTTTGATGGTGACCTATCCATCCACACACGGAGTGTTTGAAGAATCGATCACAGAAATTTGTGAAGTGATTCATAAGAACGGTGGCCTCGTGTATATGGACGGAGCCAATATGAATGCACAAGTAGGTTTGACTTCACCGGCTAACATTGGTGCCGATGTGTGTCACCTTAACCTCCATAAGACATTCTGTATTCCTCACGGTGGTGGTGGTCCTGGCATGGGCCCTATCTGTGTGAACGATAAATTGAAAGATTTCCTTCCTGGCCACGCGGTTGTGAAGACTGGCGGAAAAGATGCTATCTCCGCAGTCTCTGCAGCTCCGTGGGGAAGCGCGAGCATCCTCACGATTTCATATGCTTACATTGCGATGATGGGTGGCGATGGTTTGACGAACGCAACACGCTTTGCCATCCTCAATGCAAACTACATCAAGGCGAAATTGGAAGGCCACTATAAGATTCTCTACACTGGTTCGAAAGGCCGTTGCGCACACGAGATGATCGTTGACTGCCGCGACTTTAAGAAAGCTGGTGTCGAAGTCGAAGATATTGCAAAGCGTTTGATGGATTACGGTTTCCACGCGCCAACTGTTTCTTTCCCTGTAGCCGGAACGTTGATGATCGAGCCAACCGAGAGCGAACCGCAGGAAGAACTCGATCGGTTCTGTGAAGCGTTGATCGAGATCAGAAACGAGATCCGTGAGATCGAAGAAGGAAAGTCAGATAAAGTTAACAACGTATTGAAAAACGCTCCGCATACCGCAGCGGTTGTAACCGCTGATGTTTGGGATAAACCATACTCCCGCTCAAAAGCAGCATATCCACTCCCTTACATTAAAGACGCGAAATTCTGGCCATCGGTCAGCCGTGTTGATAATGCGTATGGCGACAGAAACCTTGTGTGTAGCTGTCTGCCAATGGATGTCTATGCAAAGACTGAAGAAAGTGTTTCCGCGTAAGCGATGTTAGATAAGAAGGAAGTGCCTCGCGGTTAAAACGAGGCATTTTTTTTGCGATTAGCTGTATAAATCCAGGTGATGAGAAAATTTTTTCTAATAGCGGTTTTATTGGTTGGAGCCCTGAACGCTTTCGCTCAGAGCAGGAATTACAATGGCCTTCCATCGCTGGTTTGGCCGAAACTTTACGATGTGAAGTTTGTGAAAGCATCAGACGCCCAAGGCGAGTACGACAAACCTATTTTCGGTGAATCTGCAAAATCGCTGAATGGCAAATCCATCACGCTCCCAGGATACATCGTCCCGTTTGAAACTGGTGTGACAAAAAGCAAACACTTTATGTTCACCTCACTCCCACTCAACGCATGCTTTTTCTGCGGAGTCGGTGGTCCGGAAACCGTGGTCGAAGTGTTCTTGAAGAATGAAATAAGCTACTCTGACAAACCGATGGAAATTAAAGGGACCCTTCGAATCAATGACAAGGATCCGGATAAGATGATTTATGTGTTGGAGAATGTGGAACTGCTAGGAGAAGCAGAGTTCTAAAATGTCCACGGTCGACAGTCCACAGTCGACAGTGTGCATATCCACTGTCGACTATCACAGCCCGTTAACATCAATCAAATATACTAGCGCAGCCATCGCTGCGGCACCAAGCTCAAGCTCTCGCTTGTTCACTTTATCAAAGTTGTCTTCTTTCGTGTGATGCAGGAAAAAATACCGTTGTGAATCGGGAAGATAACCGAACAAGGCAACGCCCTGGTTCGCCAGCGGACCGATGTCTGCCCCGCCACCTTCCTGGCTGAAATCTGTCAGGCCGTAAGGTTCAAGCATTGGCTTCCAGCTGCGTACTTTGCTTTTCATCGCATCAGTTCCACTCATCGTAAATCCGCGAGGTGTGAACCCACCGCGATCCGATTCAATGGCAGCGAGATGTTTTTCTTTTTTCAGTTCCGCTTGTTTCGCATACTCCGTTCCGCCTCGCAATCCATTCTCTTCATTCATATACATCACCGCACGAATTGTTCGTTTTGGCTTTATTCCCAATTGCTTGAACACTCGCAGGACTTCCATTGCCTGTACACAACCTGCGCCATCATCATGTGCACCTTGCGCGAGATCCCACGAGTCAAGATGTCCTCCAACCACAATTATCTCTTCCGGTTTCTCAGACCCTTTGATCTCACCAATCACATTGAACGAAGGAGCATCCGCCAACGTCTTGCAATGAGTCTCGATGTACACGATCAAATTTTTTTCATTTTTTAAGAATTCCGAAAGTTGGTCCGCATGATTTGTGCTGATCGCTACGGCAGGAATTTGTGCAACATTAGGTGCATAACGCAAGCCACCTGTGTGTGGATAATCCTCGGGTCCCGATGCCATCGAGCGAACAATCACGGCAACAGCTCCGAGCTTCGCAGCTTCGGACGGACCCATCGCACGCTGTTCAACGGCACCGCTGTACGCAGAAAAAGTGTTGATCCGTGTCATATCGAAGCCACGATTGAAAAAAACAATTTTTCCTTTCACAGTTGCGCCCAGGGCTCTGAGCTCATCAAATGTCTTCACCTCCACGACTTCCGCTGAAATCCCGGAAGGCCCTGTTCCAACGGACCCGCCAAGCGCACAAACATTCAGATCGTAACTGCCTGACCGCTTTGAAATCGCACGTGCGATCTCTTGTCTGCCGCGAACCCAATGCGGAACCATCACAGGCTGCAACCACACAGTGTCCGCAAAGTCCTTCATCACGTGACGCGTCCAGTCAACAGCGGCTGCCGCACCTGGTGAACCGCTTAATCGTGAACCGATTTTTGTCGTCAAATATTCAAGCATCGAATAGGATTCACCTTTAGTCAACTCTAAATCATAAATCGATTTGATAGCATTTTCTTGTTGCGTTTGGCCGTAAGTGAATGTGATAATGAAAGATCCAATCAGGACAAAAACGAAGCGTTTCATATTTTCTTGGTGAGGTTGGCAGATTTCAGAATATAAATGTGATGATCGGGATCGGTGTCATTGAGATGCAACGTCCCCTCCATGATAATTTGCTTGGTTGTGAACTTTACATTTTCGGTAGTTTGAACTTCGACAACCGTCTCAGGTCCGGCAGCGCCACAGAAGTAACAGATGTTGAAAGGTAAAGACGACAACATAAATTTTCCTTTCCCGCCCGATTCTTCCAACGGAATGATGTAACCCTTCAATTTGACTTTCTTTCCTTGAAACGTCTTCAAGTATTTGCTGAAAATCGGTCGTTCGATGGTATAGCCTGCCTTGTCCTGCTCCGACTTAAAACTTACCTCAGCGAGAACTTGCCAAAAATTATCCGTCTGCGCGAACCCCATGTTTGAAATCAAGACGAATGCAACCAGGAATGCTTTTTTCATGCGATCCAAGTATAACGATTAACTGTTGATTGCCGAACTAAAAAAATGATTCAAACGTTTGAACTTCATAAAAATCCTTGTTTTCATTGTTTTATTGGTCTTACTTCGCACCATAGATTAACGCTGTATGGCATTCCTGTTTGAATCGTTTGAAGGTTGGAAAAATTATTGCAACGACAAGTCGATGTCACTGTCGGCTGTTGTGTTAGAATACGAGCGCATTCAGAAAGGCAGGAGCGAAAAAGAAATCTGGAACGGCCTTGCAATCGCATGGGATGTAATGAAAGATGCCGTTCGCACTGGGCTGACGGAAGAGATGACCTCTCGTTCCGGAATGATCAACAACGGAGCAAAAAAAGTTTACAATTATCCCACTCCAGTCCTCTCAAAAGAGTTTCAAAATCTGATTTCGCGCGCACTTGCCGCAAAGGAAGTGAATTCATGCATGGGTCGGATTGTCGCGGCTCCGACTGCAGGGGCCAGTGGCATTATGCCGGGTGTGCTCTACACACTCCAGGAAATCCATAACATCGAAGACAAAAAAATTCTCGAAGCGATGCTGATTTCTGCAGGCATCGCACTGATCATGGAGCAAAAGGCTTCCATTGCTGGAGCCGTTGGAGGGTGCCAGGCCGAGACCGGCACTGCAGCCGCAATGGGATCGGGCGCGATCGTGCATTGCCTTGGCGGGAATATCGATCAGGTCTTTAATGCCGTTGCTGTCACCGTGCAATGCATGTTGGGTTTGGTGTGTGATCCCGTTGCGGGACTTGTCGAGGTGCCATGTGTTGTCCGCAATGCGAGTGCTGCAGCGATTGCCAACAGTTCAGCTCAAATTGCGCTGGCTAATGTCAGCAGTGTGATCCCGGTTGATGAGGTCATTGAAGCGATGGGAGAAATCGGTGCGAGCATGGAAACGCGTTATAAAGAAACCGCACTCGGTGGACTCGCTGCAACGAAGACCGGTCAGGCCATTGCAAAAAAAGTTTTAATCCGCGACATCGAGGTGCTGCCGGATGAAAATCCCATCTAATTACTTGATGAAATCCGGAAGTATTTCATTTCCGAAAAAATAGATCGCCATGCTGAACAGAACAGACCATCCGGCTGCGCTGATAAACATGTAAAAAATAATTTTATCTTTTGGACTTCCAGAGCTCACCGCGAGCAATGTTCCTCCGATTGGTGTTAAAATGATGGGTGTGAGCAGTGCAACGCCAACCAGCCCATATCGTTTCCATATGTTTGCGAATCGCGTGTCCTTCTTTTCGTCAACCTTCCTGTCTTTTCTCCGAAACCGGTTCATCACATTTGCTTTCAGCCAGTCACCGAAGAAAGTGAACATGAAGACCACCGTCATCATTCCGAACACCGTTGTCAAAATTGTCGTAACGAGATTTAACCCCGCAGCATATCCTCCAATCGGTCCTAAAATAAATTTTAGCATACACGAAAAGTAGACAGGAATAGCTTTTAATATTTCTTCCCACATAGAGCCAGCAAAAAATTCAGGGTTTATAGTTTATCTCCAAAGCTAAGGTCCCCGGCATCACCGAGCCCAGGAACAATATAAAATTGTGCATTCAACCTTTCATCAACCGCGCATGCCCAAATGCTATACGGTAGCTTGAGATTATCTTCTAAATATTTTATGCCTTCCGGAGCCGCTACTAAACACGCGATATGAATATGCGCTGGTTTTCCGTTACGCATAATCGCATTCACACTGTCAATAATCGAACGGCCCGTAGCCAACATCGGGTCGATTAAAACAACTGTCCTGCCTTGCAATGAAGGAGTCGCAAGGTATTCCAATTTTATTGTCAGATGATCTTCATCTTCTTTACGGAAAGCACCAATAAAGCCGGCATCAGCACGATCGAAGAAGTTGATAAATCCCTGAAAGAACGGAAGGCCGGCACGAAGAATGGTGAGTAAAACCGGTTGTTCGTGGATGACTTGAGTTTTTGACGCCCCTAGTGGAGATTGCGCAACGGCTTTTTCGTATACAAGCGACTTGGAAATCTCATAGGCGAGGATTTCTGCAAGCCGTTCAAGATTTTTTCGAAACCGCATGCGATCGCGCTGAATCGCTGCATCTCGTAGCTCAAAGAGAAATTGATTAGCAAGGGAGGGATTGCTGTTAAGGACAAACATGTAGCGGAGTTAACAAAGTTTAAATAAAGTTTGGAAGAACCATCAGGATAATCAAATTTTCCGATAGAATTAAATCGCTATGAATTTACTCAAGCAGCTCTGTGAAGTGCACGCACCCTCCGGTGAAGAATCGGCCATGAAAGACTTTTTGCTCAAGTACATCCAAAAAGCAAAGAAGACATGGAAGACAAAACCGCAGATCTTTCACGGGGATCACTTCCAGGACTGCATTGTACTCGCTTTCGGAAAACCACGCACTGCGATCTTTGCACATATGGACAGCATTGGATTCACCGTGCGGTATTTCAACCAATTGCTTCCTATAGGAAGTCCGGATGCAGACCCGGGAACAAAACTCGTTGGTGAAGATTCACTGGGTCCGATCGAGTGCGAACTTGAATATGATAAGGAACATCACGCTTTCTATAAGTTCGGAAGACAAATCGAACGCGGAACATCGCTCACGTATAAGATCGATTTTCGAGAAGACAAAAATTTTATTCAGACACCTTACCTCGACAACCGCCTTGGCGTTTATGCTGCACTTCAGGTAGCAGAGACGTTAAAGGATGGTGTGATCGTGTTCAGTTGCTGGGAAGAGCATGGTGGTGGATCCGTTCCCTACCTGGCAAAATTCATCTATGAAAAATGGAAAGTCCAGCAGGCTCTGGTGGCAGACATCACGTGGGTGTCTGATGGTGTGGATCACGGAAAAGGCGTGGTAATCTCCATGCGTGACCGTAACGTACCGCGCAAAGCATTTATCAACAAGATTATTTCCATTGCTAAAAAGCGCAAGCAGACGTTTCAGCTGGAAGTAGAAGGAATGGGATCAAGCGATGGTCGGGAGCTCCAGGTCTCGCCTTATCCGTTCGACTGGTGTTTTGTAGGTGCCCCTCAGGTAAACGCTCACACACCGAATGAAAAAGTACACAAGAAAGACATCAAGAGCATGATCGACCTTTATGTGTGGCTGATGAAAGATCTTTAGAATTTGATTGTCGCTTTCAAAACTCCAGATTTCAATTTTCCGGTGTCCCTAAAGAATTCATGATATAAGCCTTTCACCAGTTTAAATCCGACCGCTGCCTTAGTTAACGGATCAACTATCCAGTACTCCTGAACCTGGAAATGTTCGTAAAGAGTTTTCTTCTTCTTGAGATCATGGTTTCGATTACCTGGAGAAAGGATTTCTAGGACGAAATCTGGAGAGCCATGAATGCCATCAACCACTTTTAAGAGTTTTTTCTTTTTATTAGAAACAAAAACAATATCGGGTTGAACCACATTATTGTTTTCGTCAAGAAAAACTCCAACAGGAGCAGTGAACGCTCGACCAATTCTCCTTTTTTTAATAAGTCCATAAATTTCACCAGCGATCGTGAAAGAAATTTCCTGGTGTGAAAGATTAGGAGGTGGTGTCATGTAGATGCGGCCGTTGATTAGTTCAGCTAATGTCCCTTCTGGCAGCATCTTGTAAACTTCCATTATAGTTTTTGGCGGATCGTGCAGCATCTTTACCATATGTGCGCTTATTTTCTGTGACTACTCAAAATCAAGGTGTCGATATCATTTCGTCCATGTTCTAAATTTACGCATAAAACAGTTTGCTTCACGCCATTAGTTTCGTGAATTTATAGCCGTTTAATACCCCAAATATGTCAACCACGCGCAGAGAATTTATCAAATCAACAGCATTGGCCGGAGCCGGTTTCTCGATCCTTCCTTCGAGTGTAATTTTCGCTAAAGACAAAGAGCCAAAAGTTCGTCTCGGATTTATTGGTGTTGGCTTACGCGGACAAAATCACCTCGAGCTTGCGCTGAGAAGAAACGATGTAGATGTCGTGGCGATCTGCGATGTGCAGCAACGCATGATTGACATGTGCACTGAGATCATTCAAAAAGCAGGTAAACCAAAACCGCAGATCATTCTTGATGGTCCATACGGATACAAAAAACTCCTTGAGAATAAAGACATCGATGCCGTTGTGATCTCGACACCATGGGAGTGGCATACCACGATGTGCCTCGATTCGATGAACGCAAAAAAATATACAGCCTGCGAAGTCATCACGGGAATGACGGTGGAAGAATGCTGGCAACTGGTTCACACCTCAGAGCGTACAGGCATGCCGTTGATGATGCTCGAAAATGTCTGCTATCGCAGAGACGTGATGGCCGTCCTAAACATGGTGAGACAAAATGTGTTCGGAGAACTCGTTCACCTGCAGGGAGGATATCAGCACGACCTCCGTGAAGTAAAATTCAACGATGGGAAAAATCCTTACGGTGGTGGAGCAGAATTTGGTGAGAAAGGGTTTTCAGAAGCGCAATGGCGTACGCAACACTCTGTCGTCAGGAATGGTGATCTGTATCCGACACACGGGATCGGACCAATTGCAACGATGATAAACATCAATCACGGAAACCGGTTTACGGAATTGGTGTCGTTCGCATCGAAAGCACGAGGCCTTCACGAGTATGTAACTAAAGTCGGAGGTGAAAATCATCCGAACGCCAAAGTGAATTTCAAGTTGGGTGATGTGGTCACCACAATGATTAAGTGCGCGAATGAAGAAACGATTTTACTTCAGCACGATACAAATCTTCCGAGACCGTATTCACTTGGCTTCCGTGTACAGGGAACAAAAGGTATCTGGATGGATGTGAACAAATCGATCTACATCGAAGGTGAAAGTAAAGAACCGCATAAGTGGGAAGATGCAAAGGCCTGGCTCGATAAGTACGATCATCCGCTCTGGAAAAAATACGGAAACGATGCAGCGGGCGCGGGCCATGGAGGAATGGACTGGTTCGTGTTAAACGCTTTCGTTGAATCTGTGAAAAGAAAGGTGCAGCCTCCGCAGGACGTTTATGACGCTGTGACATGGAGTGTGATCACACCACTTTCTGAAACTTCAATCCGCATGGGTGGAGAAACTGTGGAGTTTCCGGATTTCACACAAGGCAAATGGATGTATCGGAAGAATGAGTTTGCATTGGATGATTCGTATTAAATGACGAATTACGAATGACGAGTGACGAATGAGATGCCGCATACTACTTTCGAATTGTTTGATTCTAGGCTTGACGCTTGTCAGTCATGGTTTAGTGGCGCAGGAAAGTTTTGGAACTAGGTTCTCCGCAGCCGCAGTTGAATTGACGAAGCAAAAGGTTGTCTACGATCCATCCTACTTCAGCATTCCTTATCCGAATGGAGATGTACCGGCAGGTAAAGGCGTTTGTACGGATGTGGTGATTCGTGCCTATCGGAAATTTAACGTTGATCTTCAGCAGCTGGTGCACGAAGACATGAAAGCAAATTTTTCAAAGTATCCATCTCGCTGGGGCTTGAAGAAACCGGACAAGAATATCGATCACCGAAGAGTACCGAACCTGATGACATTTTTCTCGCGTCACGGAAAATCGTTACCCACCTCAAAAAAGCCAGAAGACTATAAACCCGGTGACATCGTAACATGGGACCTTTCATCCGGTGTCCCACACATCGGAATTGTAATCGATAAAAGATCAGAGGACGGCTTGCGCAACCTCATCGTCCACAACATTGGCGCTGGCCAGAAGATCTCAGACTGTCTTTTCCAATTCAAGATCACCGGGCATTACAGGTTTGAGCGTTGATCTAAATACCATTCACCGCTGAGGCGTGGAGCTAAAGGAACGCAAAGGAAATTTTAAATTTTAGAATGACTGTCGCTGGGGCCTAGCGTGAATCTCGCTTATCACTCGTTTTAAAGCAGTCCGATTTTGTATAAGCTCAAACCCCAGCACGTAGCACCAAAAATCCTCTGGGTTCCTCCGCGTCTCAGCGCCTCTGCGGTAACCTGCATTCTAACGAGCGCCAGCGAGTACCAATTTTTCTATTATTTTTGCCGTCCCAACGAAGAGAGGAATGAAGATAAAGGATTTGGAATTTAACGAGTTCATCAGCGAAAGCAAGGTATTGGACAGTGTTCAATCGTTAGCGGAAAGAATCAGCAACGATTATAG
>DASWTM010000051.1:0-64311 GCA_036402115.1 Chryseosolibacter sp. | reverse complement strand
AGGAGCATCATCAGGGAAAGTTTTGTAATGTCTACCGGCTTCATATTATGGTTTAGATTGAAGGAGAAAGATAAGGGGTATGTCCGGATTCAAAAAACCCGGCACTGAAAATTTGAGATTTAAGATTTGTGATTTTAGATTGTGTGTGGTACACACTTTGGAGCCCGATCAATCTTAAATGTTAAATCTTAAATCTTAAATTTCGAATCACTTCTTCGTAGCCACTTCCTTCTCCCACCCCGTCTCCTTCAGCGCAGGGTCGTTCTCCTTCTTGAGGAAATCGGCATTGGAGAGAGACTCTGCCTCCCATTGAAGAATAGCGTTGTCAGGAACGACTTGCACAGGCACCTTCCAGGCGGTTGATGTTTCGTTGTAGGCGAGGTTAGACTGGGAGTTGTAGCACGAGATCACTGACCAGCGCGGACGATCCGAAAGATTTGCTTCGGATCGGTGGAGTAAATTTGAATGAAATATCAGGGCATCTCCCGGCTGCAACTCGCAGTAGATGAGGGGCATGGTTTGAAGCGAATTGTTGACCATCACCATATCGGCACCGACCTGCTCTCCCGCGAAACCATGATTGACGCGCCCAAGTTTGTGCGAGCCTTTGATGACCTGCAGGCATCCGTTTTCCTTGTTGGCCTCGGTAAGCGCAATCATGACACTAATCAGTTGATCCGGAAACATAAACTGATTCTTGTACCAGTAGCCGTAGTCTTGGTGCCATTCCCACGCTCCACCTACACGCGGTTCCTTCTGCATCAACTTCGAATGGAAGTGGCAGACGGGGGAATCGCTGTCAAGGAGTGGCTTGATGGCATCGATCATCCGCTGACTGCGAGTCATATAACCGAACACATCGTTTCCCGGAGTAAACCACAGTGAGAGACGAGTCTTCTTCCCGGTTTGATCGTTAAGGTCAAGCGCGTTCTTGCGCATGGCATCGTCTTGCAGGGCTGTCTGATAGAGTTTGTCTACTTCAGGTTTGCTGAAGAACTGTTTCAGTACCAGGTATCCATCGCGGTGGTAAGCGGCAATTTGGTCGGGCGTTAGTTGCATAACGGAAGTTACGACATGGAGGGGAGATCAGCAACGTTATACCGATCCTATCGGAGCCCTGATACATCCACGTGTTCTTAACATCTGGTGCGCCTTCTATTAATTAGTTTGTGCATTTCGCGCCAGGGCGAGTTGTGCTTTCTATTTCGGCATCATGTGGCGTGGAGCCACGATCAGAGTGCGTGCGTTGTAAGCAGGAAGTCCCTCCGGGATTGTGTGGAGAGCATTAGCATCGCTGGCGGAAAGGGATAGTGCATTTGAGTCAACCTGAGATTGAAGCGGTTTTTGGATTCTAGACTTCGCGTTCGATCAGGCTCTTTGTAAACTCGATAAGAAATTCCTTTTGTGTTGATGGAGCGATTTGTTCGAGACTTTTGAATCCTTTTTCGAAGTATTGATTAATTTTTTTCTCAACCGTCTTTGGGATACCGAGTGCATCGTAAATGCTTTTTACCGCTTTGACTTTTTCTGTTTTGTTAAATTTTTTTGAAGATAACCAGTGTGAGAGTTCTTTCGCTTCTTTACCCTTTGCTTTTTCAAGGGCGCGAATGAGGAGGATGGTTTTTTTATTCGCGATAATATCACCTCCTAGCTGCTTTCCGAATTTTTTCGGATCCGCATAGGCATCGAGCAAATCATCTTTTAACTGGAATCCGATTCCAATGTTGACGCCAAATTCCCGCAGTGCCTTGCGATCCTCAGGCGTAGCATTGGCAAGGATAGCGCCCAACTCAAGACTAAAGCCCAGAAGTACGGCAGTCTTCAACCGGATCATGTTGATATACTGCGCCTCGGAAACTTTGTCGGTTGTTTCAAACTCCATATCCCACTGCTGACCTTCACATACCTCGGCCGCGCAGACGTTGAAAGCCTTCAAAACTTCCTTTAATTTCTCACCCTCAAGGGAAAGAAACATTTCATACACCTTCACGAGCATTACATCGCCCGAAAGAATTGCCGTATTGACATTCCATTTTTTATGGACAGTTTGTTTTCCTCTCCGGAGAGGAGCTTTATCCATAATGTCGTCATGCATCAGCGTGAAGTTGTGAAAAGCTTCTACCGCGGCAGCGTATGGAATGATATCGTTTACGTTTTGCTTGTAAAGCGAATAAGCAGATAAGGTCAATAACGGGCGAAGTCTTTTTCCGCCCAGACTCATGATGTAGCGGATGGGCTCATAAAGTGAAACCGGCTGCTTGCCGAACTTCTGTGACTTTATTTCTTTTTCAACCAGGGAGAGGTAATAGTTCATTTCGCGCTCAAGATATTGAGGATAACCGAAAGTGGCGGGAATTGTTATGAAATTTTATTGAGCTGGGGCAAGGCTTCAAGCTGCAGGCTACAAGCTGCAAGCACATAGTCATTGGCTGATAGATTTACGTCAAACCGAACTAGGCTTGAAGCTCGTAGCTCGAGGCTCGCAGCTTAATCAAATTTCTCATCATTATACTTATCGTCATCGTCCTCATCAACTTTCGATTCAGCCTTTGCCGCTGCCGGCTTTTCAGTGATAAGCACCAGGTCGATAAGACGTTTGTCGATGTCGGTGCGCTTTACTTTTACCGTAATCCGATCACCTAGCGTGTAAACCTTGCGATTCCTTCTGCCGATGATACGGTATTTCTTTTCATCGTATTCATAGAAATCGTCAGTCAGGTCAGACATGCGAATCATGCCCTCACATTTTGTTTCAATGATCTCGACATAAATACCCCATTCCGTTACACCGGAAATCAATCCTTCGTATACCTTCTTCTCGGCATAGGTCATGTATTCGACCTGCTTGTATTTGATGGAAGCACGTTCAGCATCAGCCGCGCGTTTTTCTCTTTCCGAGGAATGAATGCTTCGTTCTTCAAATTCCGTTTTGTTCGCTGGCTTTGAGTCGTCCAGATACATTTGTAACAGACGATGAACCATCATGTCAGGATACCTTCGGATCGGAGAGGTGAAGTGCGAGTAATGAGGAAACGCCAGCCCGAAGTGACCTTTAGGTTCAGTCGTATACTTCGCTTTTGCCATCGTGCGAATGGCAAGCTGTTCGAGCACGTTCTGCTCGGGCTTGCCCTCAATTTCCTCCATCAGGTTGTTCAGCGACTTGCTGATCGAACCTTCGTCTACCTGCATCTTGTGACCGAACTGACGTGCAAACATGGCGAAGTCTTTCACGCGTTCTTCATCCGGCAGATCATGGGTACGATAAACAAATGTATTCTTCTCTTTCCCTTTTTTGTAATTGTAAGCGAAGGTTGCAACCTGCTTGTTCGCAAGAAGCATAAACTCTTCGATCAGCTTGTGTGCGTCTTTTCTGATTTTCGGAATGACAGCAAGAGGCTTTCCTTTTTCGTCAAGCTTGAACTTCACTTCGGTGGTCTCGAAGTTAACTGCACCTTTCTGAAATCGTTCCTTACGAATTTTTTTTGCAAGATCATTCAGGATGATGAGTTCCTCAGAAAAAGGACCGAGTCCGGTTTCGATTACTTCCTGAGCTTCCTCGTAGGTGAATCGCTTGTCCGAGTGAATGATGGTACGGCCAAACCATTCGGTGTAAACCTTTCCACGATCATCCATTTCAAAGACGGCTGCGAATGTCAGCTTGTCTTCGTTCGGACGAAGCGAACATAACTCATTTGACAATCGCTCCGGAAGCATTGGAATGGTACGGTCGACAAGATAGACGGATGTTGCGCGATCATACGCTTCCGTCTCTAATGCTGTGTTTGGCTTTACATAATGCGTTACGTCAGCGATGTGCACACCAATTTCATATCGGCCGTTTGGAAGTCGCTTAAAAGATAACGCGTCATCGAAATCTTTTGCGTCTGCAGGGTCAATCGTAAACGTTGTGATATCGCGGAAATCTCTGCGCTTTTTGATCTCTTCTTCGGTGATGCCTTCTTCAATCTTTTCAGACTCGCGCTGAACCTGTTCAGGAAATTTAAACGGAAGATCAAACTCCGCCATGATCGAGTGGATCTCCGCTTCATTCTCTCCAGCCTTTCCTAAAACTTCAACGACTTTTGCTTCAGGTTTTCGATCATCGTCAGCCCACGAGGTCACTTCAACGATCACCTTATCACCGGACTTCGCATTATTGATGTGCTCTGGATAAACGAAGAAGTCAGTGTGAATTTTTCGCGCGTCAGCAACGACAAACGCGAAATTTTTCGATACTTCAATTTTCCCAACAAAGCGGTTCCGGTTTCGCTTGACGATCTCTACCACTTTCCCTTCCGGATGTTCACCATGACGGGTGGGGAAAATAGCAACTTTCACCGTGTCACCGTCAACGGCTGAACCGAGGTCCTGTGTTTTAACATAGATGTCGGATTTGTCTTCGCCAATTTTAACATACGCGAAACGCGAGTTAACATGGTCGACAACTCCCTGAAATTCTTCTCCGGAGCGATGACCACCCGAACGTGCTTTTCCTCCGGCTCCAATATAACTTCCGTTGCTAAGCTGGGTGATTCTTCCTTCTTCGACAAGGTCGTCCAGGAAGTAACCAGCTTTTTTGATGTCTTCTTTTTTCTTGAGGCTAAGCCGCTTAATGATTTGCTTTAGCGTGATGCCTTTTCCGGCCTGCTCATCGAGCACACTCAGGATCTGAGCGTAGATTTTGCCGGCTTGGTCTCTGGTCTTTTTCTTTTTGCTTTTCGAGCGTTCTTCTTTTTTCTTTTTTCCCATAGAAGGGGATTTAATTTTATGCGATTATGATATTCGCGTCTGCGATGAGGGGATAGCCTTTTAATCTTAAAAATAACTGTGCCAGAACGACCACATCACCTCTGCAGTATTCGCTGATGCGGTCAAGGCCATTTTCTTTGTGATAAACAAAATTGACCTGGCTTCCGTCAATGTTGTTCTTACTGGATGGAATATTGAAAATTGTTGCCAGTAAATCAAGTGAAGTATAATGTTTCACATCTCCGAACTTCCAGAGCTCAAGCGTGTCGAGGTGCTGAACGTCCCACGGTTTCTTCCCGCTCAGGTTTAGCGCGGGTGGCAGCGGTATACCTTGAATCAGCATGCGTCTGCATAAGTATGGATAGTCGAACTCTTTTCCGTTATGCGCGCAAAACCGAAGAGTCGATGAATCCATTTTCTCCAACAACGTTTTGAATTCATTCAGCAACACTTTTTCATCATGACCTGCGTACACTTTTGTCTTCAATCCAAGTTCACCCGACTCGTGATCAAAAAACTTTCCAACGGAAATGCACACAATTTTTCCGAACTCGGCATAGATGCCAGCTCTGTCGTGAAAGAGTGATTCATCCGTTTGCTCAGGATGACGTTTGAAGAACGCAGCCTTCCGCGCCCACTGAGCTTTTAAACGTTCATCGATGCTGTTGTAATCATCAGTGCTGGCTACTGTTTCGATGTCTACGAAAAGTATATCGCGGAGCTCAGGTATCATTCCGAAGAAAATTTGTGTTTAAAGTACGGATTTGTTGAGGGACTTGTCTTCTCAAGACAATCAAATTCAGAAATTGTTTTGACAAGACGTGTCACGAATGAAGTACCCCTTCCATTTCCAGTTCCTTTATGAAGGTGATGTTCTCCTCACAGATTGTATCCGGTACAAAAACAAACCGCTTGTCGTGAATCTTGTTCCCGACATAATAGCTCACCCAGTACTCATTGTTAAGATGAAACACTGCGGGATCGATCGGTTCGATCAACATGGTTGACTTAGCGGGAACCGTTTCCAGGAAATGACGCAACGTGGAAGTCTTCTGTTGCTCACCATCCTTTTCACCGTAGCCTTTGCTTGCCACCAGTGTATTTTCAATCGGGTGATCGTTATTGTTTATGATGTACACCTTCCATTCATCTTTGTCAATGAGGTTCTTCTTCCGCGCAACGGCCAGTGTAACATTTTTTACTTCAGGAATTTCAATGTCTTTTTTCATACCAGTTCCATCCCAAATTGTTCAACAATTTTTTCTCGTAGAATCCCCTCGACTTCGCGAATGTCAACGTTTCTTCCCAGTTCTCTTTCAAGTGAGGTGACTGCTTTGTCATCGATCCCGCACGGAACGATGTAATCAAAGTATTTCAGATCAGGGTTTACGTTGAAGGCAAAGCCGTGCATCGTAACCCATCGGCTAGTCTTCACGCCCAGTGCACAAATTTTCCGCGCTTTCTTTTCATCGTCAATGTCGATCCACACTCCGGTGAGGCCGGGAATTCTTCCGGATTCGACACCGTATTCTTTCAACGTCTGGATCACAGCTTCTTCAAGGAATCGCATGTACTTATGGATGTCCGTGAAGAAGTTTTCCATATCGATCACAGGGTAGCCTACGATCTGTCCGGGACCATGATAGGTGATATCACCACCACGGTTCGTTTGATGATACGTTGCGGATATGGAATGAAGTTGATCTTTCTTAACAAGCAGATTATTCTCATCGCCACTTTTCCCTAACGTGAAAACATGGGGATGCTCACAAAAAATCAGGTAATTGTTGGTGATGAGCTGATCGTCAGCCGGAAGCTCACGGTTCTGAGCTTTTATTTTTAGAATCTTATCGAAAAGTTGAAGCTGGTAATCCCAGGCTGCTTTATAGTCGATGAGATTGAGATCAATAAATTCTGTCTTGGTGTTGAGTTTTACGTTCATTCGTTAACCTTTCGAAAGGTCGAAACGATCTATCTTAGTTTATCAAGTTCGCTTTTCAGGTACACAATCGATTCAATCGGATCCGGTTCAACGCCATTTTCCTTAGCGAGGTAGTACGAGATCCAGTCCGTCAGGTGAATCAGGTAATAATACTGCTCGAGAAGCGATGCGCCTTCGCCCACAACATCAATGATGGGATTGGATTTCTTTTCAAAAATGTCGCGGCAGATCTCCATACGCTTCTCAACGCGTTCGTGATCGTGATCTGAATACAGGTATAAAACCTGAAGCATCGGCATTAAGTTCTCCGGGAAGCGCCAGCCAACGAGTTCGTTGTGGTTCATCTCCGGGAACGTGTTGACGTGAGCCAGTTGCTTTGCATTCTCATTCAGCTGCTGCTGGAAGCGTAATGCCATCGCAAACAGACGGTTATCACAATAAATGATCGGAAGTTTGCCCTTCAGTTTCTTAGCGATGAGTTCTGCTTCCGACTGAATCCCCTTTTCGCCACGATCAAGGTATTCGATCGCATTTTCAGTCTCCTTGATAAAAGCCGCACCAATCAGGTTCGTATGATACAGCAGTGACATGAATGCAATCATATTGTAACCCAACATTGCGCGTGGGCTATCTGATCCGGTTGGAAGCTGAATATAGAAGAGGTTGTACTCGCGTGCGATGTCCAAAATTTTTCCGCCAGAAGCGATCACAATGCACTGCGCTCTCTTCAGCAAGGCTTTATTAAGGGCAGCAATCGTTTCTTCCGTATTTCCTGAGTACGAACTGGCAATAAACAACGTATGCGGACTCACGAACTGCGGTATGTTGTACGTTTTGCAGACTGTGATTGGAATTGGGATTCTTCCGAATGTCAACGACTCCACGAGGTTGGCACCGATCCCTGAACCTCCCATCCCCGTGATCACCACATTGCGGATGTCACTTCCTGGCCGAACCAGGTCGAGTGATTGCCCGATCCTCAAGGCGTCACGAAGCTGGCGGGTGAATCCTTCAATATATTTTTTAGTCGCTGACATAAGTTGTAAATTCCATCTCAAAGGTATCATTTTTTGAATGACCGATAAAACAGAAATAGGGCGTAGGGGTGAGAATCTTGCTGCAGAGTTTTTAGTGAAGCAGGGATACGAAATTGCTGCCCGAAATTATCGCTTTGGTCATGCAGAAATTGACCTCATCGTTAAGCGAGACAACTGGCTTCTGTTCATTGAAGTGAAAACGCGAACCTCGGTAGAATATGGACAGCCTGAAGATTTCCTGATGGAGTTCCAGGTCAACCGGATTTTCAACGCTGCAGAGAATTACATTTTCGCCATCGACTGGCAAGGCAATGTGCGGTTTGATGTCGTCACCGTCAAACTCGGGAAGGAGCCGGTGATCGAGCATTTCGAGGACGCGATTAATTAATATGCAAATATGCCAATTAGCCAATTATAGTGCTTTGGATAAAGGTCTCTCCCTTTGGTCGAAGATGTGCATTTTCTCATTAGCAAACTCTCTCCATTGGCATATTAGCTAATTGGCACATTGGCTAATTATCTACTGACCTTATTATTCCTATATACTTCTTTCCCTTTATCATTCCACTCCACCTTCACGTAAGGCTTGTTTTCCTTGTCGAAGGGTTCTTTTGGGTAGGCGATTATTTTTTTTCGTTTGTTGCCGGGGTAGTATTCGGTCCAGTCGCCAACTTTTTGATCCCAGCGGTATTCGCCTGACACGGCCATCTGACCATTTTCGTAAAAGCGATAGTAGAAACCGTCCTTCTCGCCATATTCGATGGGGGTGATCTCTTTCATCTTTTTACGTTCGCCAGGATCGTAATAACTCACGACCGATTCTTTCGGCCAGCCGCGAAAATATTTGACCTTGTCCGTCAGAACGCTATCGCGATTGTAATGGAGCCAGCGGCCATGCCGTGTTCCTTTGTAGTAAATACCCTCCGTCAGGACAACATTGTTTTGGATCTGCTTATATGGCCCGTGGAGCAAAACGCCTTTTTTCGGATCGAACCCTGCCGGACTGGTTCTCCGTATTTCTTTTCTGGTGTAATCGAACCAATATACATCGCGAACGAAGGTCTTAGGAGTTTCTCCTTTCTTCAGGAAGTAAAAGAGTTCATACGTCACGCGATCACCGTATCCTTTGCGGGTAAAGCCTTTCTTTGTTTTGATGCCGTAGAATACCTTCTTCTTGACCTTTTTTTTCTTCTTTTCTACGACTTCTTCCTCTTCCTCGAAGTTGAGGCTTACCGGAGTATCGATGGTGAAGCGCTCGTCCGGCTGCTGCTCCTCCTGCTCCTGTTCCTGCGCAACGGCAAGTGTACAGGATGAAATCATGACCGCTAGAAAAAACCGGAACTTCATAAACATGATACAGGCAAAAACGAAAATTACTAAAAAAAATTATGAAGCCCTGTTTGAAAAGTAGGCATTGGGCAATTGGCAGTAGGCATGGCGAGGAAAACTTGTCGCTTTGATGTTGCCTACTGCATGTTGCCTACTGCCTACTCATCTCCACTCTATATCACTATGATACCAACGAGACACTCCGCTTAATAAAATTAGTGAGGTCTGCTCCGGTCAGCATGTTCTGCGAAAGCAATGCCAGGTCATAAGCCTGTTTTGCGAGGGTTGTCTTGCGCTCCTCTGAATCTGCTGTTAGAATTTTCTGAACGAGGGCATGGTTCGCGTTCACCGATACGTTGTATTGATCCGGCATGGCTCCCATGAATCCAAACTGGCCGCCACCCATTTTGGCCATGTCTTTCATTCTACGCATGAATTCGCTCATGGTGATAACAACCGGAAGATCATCTGGAGACATCGATTCGACACCAACCATCATGCTCTTATTATTGATGGCCGTTTCGAAGACCGTTTTGACCTTCTGCTTTTCGTCATCGCTCAACACGCTCTCAATTTTTTCATCTTTGTCGATGAGTTTTTCAGGCGTATCGCTGTCAACACGCTTGAGTTGAGTTTTTTCGAGCTTCTGCTCCAATGTGTTAACGAAATGGCTGTCGAGGATTCCGTCAAGTATAATCACATCGTAGGCTTTGTTCTTCGCAGCTTCGATGAATCCGTGTTGCTTTCCTTTGTCAGTTGCGTATAGGAACACCGTGTTGCTATCCTTATCGGTCTGATTTGGTTTCACCTTGTCCTTATATTCAGTGAAGGTGAAATACTTGTCGTCCGTATTTTTCAGCAAAGCGAAATCTTTTGCGCGATCGTAGAATTTCTCATCGCTGATCATTCCATACTTCACGAAAATGCTGATGTCGTCCCATTTCTTCTCGAAGTCAGCGCGATCTTTCTTGAAAAGGTCCTGAAGCTTGTCGCCCACTTTCTTCGTGATGTGCTGGCTGATCTTCTTCACGCTGGAATCGGATTGCAGATAACTTCTGGACACGTTCAGCGGAATATCCGGAGAATCGATTACACCGTGAAGGAGCATCAGAAAGTCAGGAACAACGTCTTTGACTTCATCGGTGATAAACACCTGACGCGAATAGAGCTGAATTTTATTCTTATTTACCTCGAAATCGTTCTTCACTTTAGGGAAGTACAGAATTCCCGTAAGGTTGAATGGATAGTCAACATTGAGGTGAATCCAGAACAGCGGATCTTCCGCGAACGGATACAGTTCTTTATAGAACTTCAGATAATCTTCATCCTTCAGATCGCTCGGTGATTTTGTCCAAAGAGGGGAAGGATTGTTAATGATCCTGTCTTTTGTGACGGTTTTGAATTTTGGTTTGCCGTCTGCGTCAACTCCGTCTTCAACGCTTTCTTCTTTCGTTCCGAACTTAATTTCAACGGGAAGGAATTTACAGTACTTCTCGAGAATTCCTTTCAGTCTCCACTCGTCTAAAAATTCTTCTGAGTCTTTATTGATGTGAAGAATAATATCGGTGCCTCGGGTTGCTTTGGTTGCCGGTGAAAGCTCAAACTCTGTCGATCCATCACATTCCCAGCGCGCGGCCTCATTCTCGGACACTTTATACGAGCGCGAAACAATCTCTACCGTGTCGGCCACCATGAATGATGAGTAGAATCCGAGTCCGAACTTTCCAATGATATCCTTACCATCAGCTTTGTCTTTGAATTTTTCAACAAACTCAGTTGCCCCTGAGAACGCAATCTGGTTGATGTATTTCTTAATTTCCTCACCCGTCATGCCGATACCTTTATCGCTTACGGTGATTGTCTTTTTATCCTTATCGAACGAAACCTCAATCCTCAGATCTCCAAGCTCGCCATTGAACTCGCCCATTCCGGCAAGCTTCTTTAATTTTTGAGTAGCGTCCACAGCGTTCGAGACGAGTTCACGCAGGAAGATTTCATGGTCCGAGTAGAGAAATTTTTTGATGATTGGGAATATGTTCTCGGTGTGAATGGAAATCGTGCCTTTTTCGAGTGTTTCTGCCATATCTTGAAAATTTTAGTCGTTGGATTGTGTGCGACCGGTGTTTCAAATACTATTCCATACTACCCCAAGTGACAGGATGACAGATTTTCTCGCACCAGACTTTTTTGTACATTCGAAATATCCGCCCGCTTGCAACGTTTTTGAACTAGCTCGTGTCAAAATAAAAGCAACCGACCAAAGACCCATGAAGACAAATTACATCCTTTCAGTATTCGCGGGAATTGCACTTGCCGGAGTTTCCTGCACCTCCGAAGAAACCCACCTTCAGACGCTTGTTGTAGATCTGCCAAAAACGCCTGACGTGTACAGCACCGGCACGCACATCCCTACGCTTGGGCGAGTTTTGTTTTACGATCGAAAACTTTCACTCAATAATTCTGTCGCGTGTGCGAGCTGTCACAAGCAAAATCTTGCATTCTCAGACAACGTTCGGTTCAGCGAAGGCTTCGAGCGAAAGCTGACGTCACGCAACTCAATGCCCATTCAAAATATTGTGGCTGGGTTTGGTAAGGATTCAATTGTCATCGACCCGATGCCGGGTTTCTTCCCCACGAATTTGTTTTGGGACGGACGTGAACATGACCTGCAGACGATGGTGATGAAACCTATTCTTAACCATGTCGAAATGGGCTTCTCTGACTTAACTCAACTTGAAGAAAAGCTGGCGCGCGTACCCTACTATGAGACGCTTTTTGAAAAGGCATTTGGCGATAAGAATGTTACTGAAGAGCGAATTGCGCTTGCCATTAGTTCCTTTATCAGGAGCATAACCTCAGAGGAAACGAAGTTTGATGTGGCGCAGCGTCAGAATATTCCATTGGCAGCGCTTGAGCAGAAAGGTCGCGAACTTTTCACTTCCACGTACGACTGCAATAGCTGCCACCAAATCGAGAGCCCGCACGGATACATCATGGCGGGAACATTTGCCAACATCGGCCTGGAGCAAACCTATCTTGACAATGGCCTCGGTGAGGTAACGAAACAATCCTTTGACAACGGAAGATTTAAAATTCCTTCATTGCGCAATGTTGTTCTCACTGCACCTTACATGCACGATGGCAGATTTAAAACACTTGACGAGGTGATGGAACATTACAGCAGTGGAATTCAAGACCATCCGAACCTCGATCCACGTTTAAAAACTCCCAACGGATCTCCGCGAGTGATGCACATACCCGATGGCGACAGGGCTGCGATCATTGCATTCCTCCATACGCTGACGGATCATAAAATGATTACTGACCGCAAATTTTCTGATCCCTTTAAAATCCAATAAATGCGCAAATATATTGTTGGGCTCATCCTGATGAGTCAGCTTTTGGCCTTCGAGACCTACGCCCAGGAGGAATCCTCTACATCCAAGAAGTCAGAGCACTACATCGGGTTGCAAGCGAATCAGCTAATTCGACAAGTCTTTAACTTCAGTAACACCAACTCGGTCCTTAATAATCCGTATTTGCTCACCTGGTCGGTTAATTCACTACAGACAGGTGCGGGCTTCACCATGGGCTTAGGCTACAATTTCAACCAGTCGAATGATGGAGATCAGTTTGTAGATAGAACGGTCACTCTGAATGACGTTTTCATCAGGATGGGTTACGAGAAAAAATCGCGGCTGGCTCCAAAAGTAATATTCAGTCTGGGAGCGGACGTGTTATTCGATCGGCAGCGATCAGAAACTAAAACGGAAGAAAAAACGCAGTCAGATCTTGTCTCAGAGACTTCAAACACAACGTTATCCGGGGGCTTCGGGCCTCGTTTTACGTTGAACTATCAGTTACATGAAAAAATCCTGATTGGTACTGAGGCGAATTTTTACTTCAAATGGACAAAAACCGA
Organism: Chryseosolibacter sp.; assembly: GCA_036402115.1. Lineage (GTDB taxonomy): Bacteria > Bacteroidota > Bacteroidia > Cytophagales > Cyclobacteriaceae > Chryseosolibacter. The sequence continues at coordinate 51,332 of DASWTM010000051.1, read as the reverse complement.
CAATACTCAGAAACAAGTGTTTTTTGAGACAGTGTTTGATCCAGTGACCGGTCAACCGCGCACGGTAAGGAGAACGCAGGACGAAACTGAAAGCCAAAAATCAAAGCGATTTCAGCTCAATTCGCCAGCAGTAATTTTCTTGATATTGAAATTCTGATCAGCGAAGCCGATCGGAGTCACGGACGATTTTTTCATCACGTCTGATGAAGCGATTTGCAAGAAGATTGCAAACCACTGCGATGCCGGGCAACCACAGGCCAAGCCCATACACTCCACCCTGGAATTCTTTTGTAAACTGGTTGGAAAAGATTACAGCAGCGGCAATTGTTCCAGCCATAAAGAGGGAATTCAGAGCTCCCAGCTTCATCTGAAGCATCCGGTTCTTATACTTTCCAATTTCAATAAATGCAATCGTGATGGCGGCCACTGCCAACATCGCAGTGAGCCCATATGGAAAATATTGCGTAGTTGTATTTTCGCCTCCTTTAACGGTGTAGTGCAGTGCATATAATTGGTGTGACTGGCCTGCTCCGTCCTGGAAAACCCAGATCGGCAGAAATATAGAAACCAGCAAACTAATGATTGCGATAACCAGAAATAGAGTTTGAATTCTTTGCCACATGTTGGTGTTAATTTAACTTGCCGCTTTGCTTCGATTTGCGAAACGCGTGGCGCAAAACTAAGGATTTGATTGAATCTTCACGCCATTTAGAATAAACCATTTATGAGTTCGGCTTTCGTTATTGATATTGTTCGTACCCCGATCGGTAAGTACGCGGGTGCATTGTCGAGTGTTCGCCCTGATGATCTTGCAGCACAAGTCATTAAATCGCTCGTGGAACGGAACAAAGGCTTTGACTGGGCGCTGCTCGAAGACGTTGTTTTTGGCGCGGCTAACCAGGCAGGGGAAGATAATCGCAATGTCGCACGTATGGCGTTGTTGTTGGCCGGGCTTCCGCAGGAAATTGGTGGCGTCACCGTAAATAGGCTGTGTGCTTCCGGGCTACAGGCGATTATGGATGCGTCCAAAGGAATAATGACAAACAACGGCAACGCTTATATTGCCGGGGGTGTCGAAAGTATGAGCCGCGCACCTTTCGTCATGGCAAAGAGTGACGAGGCCTTCTCGCGCAAACCCGAGATCTACGATACTACCATCGGATGGCGTTTCCTGAATTCGAAGTTGTCAAAACTCTACCATCCCTTTAGCATGGGCGAAACTGCCGAGAATGTTGCCGAAAAATGGAACGTGAGCCGCGCGAAGCAAGATGAGTTTGCGCTGGCATCACAGTCGAAATACCAGAAAGCTTTCGCAGAAGGGAAATTCAAAAATGAGCTGACGGCAATCACCGTACAGAAGGGAAAAGATTCCATTGTTGTTGATAAGGACGAACAACCACGAGAGAGTACGCTGGAAAAACTTGCCTCATTAAAAGCCGCATTCAAAGAAGGGGGATCCGTCACCGCTGGAAATTCCTCAGGGATTAACGATGGTGCAGCCGCAAGTTTGATGGTAAGCGAAAATTTGCTTCGCGAGCGAAATCTGAAACCAATGGCGCGTGTGGTCTCAATGGCAGTTGCTGGTGTTGATCCTGCTTACATGGGTGTTGGTCCCGTTCCGGCAACGCAAAAGGCACTGCAACGTGCTGGACTAAAGATGCAGGACGTAGGACTTGTTGAATTGAATGAAGCATTTGCCTCGCAATCGCTGGCATGCATGCAGGAACTTGAACTGAATCCGGAAATTGTGAACGTCAACGGTGGGTCTATTGCTTTGGGACATCCCCTGGGTTGCAGCGGGGTAAGAATCAGTGCAACACTTCTTCATGAGATGAAAAGACGAAACGTGAAGTATGGTCTTGCAACGATGTGTATTGGAGTGGGACAAGGAGCGGCTATTATCTACGAGAACGTCTAATCGTTTTAATTTTTAAATTTGAAATTGAAGTTCTGTCTCTATGCAATCACTGTTAATCCAACGCCTGCCTTTAAATTTCAAATTTAAAATGTCAAATTTAAAATAACCCCTTGCGCTACTTCTTCGAAATCAGCTACAACGGTACTCATTACAACGGCTGGCAATCCCAGCTGAATGCCACGGGTGTCCAGACAGTTGTCGAGGAAGCGATGTCGAAACTCTTTCGGGAGCCTATCGAGATCGTAGGAAGTGGCCGCACGGATACAGGCGTTCATTGCGAGCAACAATTCTTTCATTGTGATATTGAAAAGACGTTCGATGAGTCGCTGTACATTCAGAAGTTGAATTCGTTTCTTCCGAAGGACATTGCCATTCATTCCATCCGGAAGGTCAAGCACGATGCGAGTGCGCGCTATGATGCTGTGGAGAGAAGCTATCGATATGAAATCACGCGAACTAAGAATCCATTCCTGGAAGGTCTGGCGTGGCATTATTTTAAAGATGTGGATGTCCAAACCATGAACCAGGCGGCTGCGTTATTGCTGGGTGAACATGATTTCGAGAGTTTTAGCAAAGTGAAAACGGATGTCAATCACTTCCGATGCGACATTAAGCGGGCGGAGTGGAAGGAAATCGATAACCGTCTTCATTTTTATATCACGGCAAATCGCTTTCTTCGCGGCATGGTGCGCGCAATTGTTGGGACCTTGCTCGATGTAGGAACGAACAAAATTTCGATAAAGGAGTTTCAGCACATAGTCCGCAGTCGCGACAGGAAAAAGGCCGGTGCTAATGTACCTCCTTACGGGTTGTATCTTATGAAGGTGAAATACCCGGCAAGTGTATTTTTAAAACAATAAGTGTGGAGAAAGAAAAAGTAAGTAGTGGTAACATTATCGATTGGTCAGTGCTGAGTCGCCTGATGCGATTTGTAACTCCGTACAAATGGCGATTTGTCAGCATCGTTGGTCTTACCATCCTGCTTGGGATTCTAACGCCACTTCGTCCGTATTTAATTCAATACACGCTTGATCACGATGTGGCCGAAGGAAACTACCAGGCGATGGTCAACATGATGATCTTGCTCATGGCGCTTCTCGTGTTTCAGTCTATCGCTCAGTATGTTCACACCTATTTGTCTGGCTGGATCGGTCAGCAAGTGATCCGCGACATTCGAACAAAACTCTATCAGCACATTGTAAATCTTCGCTTAAGGTTCTTTGACAAAACACCCATTGGAAGATTGGTCACGCGATCCATTTCGGATGTAGAGACACTCGCTGATGTATTCAGTGAAGGCCTCGCTGCGATGGCAGGTGATCTTTTGCAAATTATTTTCATTTTGGGATTTATGTTTTATCAGGACTGGAGGTTGGCATTGCTTAGTTTGTCGACTATCCCGTTGCTGCTGATCAGTACCTACATCTTCAAAGAAAAAATTAAAGTCGCCTTCAATGATGTGCGGAATGCAGTGGCGAACCTTAACACATTTGTACAGGAACACCTCACGGGAATGAATGTCGTGCAGATTTTCGGTTCTGAAAAAAGAGAATTTGAAAAATTTCGTCAGATCAACGAAGAGCACAAGCAGGCAAACATGCGCTCGGTGCTGTACTACTCTGTTTATTTTCCCGTAGCAGAAATTATTGCTGCCGCGGGAATTGGTTTGCTCGTTTGGTATGGGGCCAAAGGCATTATCAATGTTGAGGAAACAGGAATTACGGTTGGAAAGTTGATCGCCTTCATCATGTATATCCAGATGTTCTTCCGTCCGATTCGCATGATTGCGGACCGGTACAACACGCTGCAGATGGGTATTGTGAGTACATCCAGGATTTTGAATCTGCTTGATGACCAGGAACACGTGCAAAAGAACGGCTCCTATAAGCCCGAAGTCATTAAGGGTGAAGTCGGATTTCAGAATGTGTGGTTCGCCTACAATGATGAAGAGTATGTCCTGAAGGATGTTAGCCTCTCCATCCGCCAGGGCGAAACGATCGCTTTAGTGGGAGCTACGGGCGCAGGCAAATCATCGATCATAAATCTCTTGAACCGTTTTTACGAAATCAATAAGGGGTCGATAAAAGTTGATGGTGTCGATATCAAAGAGTATGACCTTGGGCACCTGCGGACGAATATTGGTGTCGTTCTCCAGGATGTATTCCTTTTTTCCGATACAATTTTTAACAACATAACGCTCGGCAATCCAGACGTAACTGAAGAAATGGTATGGCATGCAGCCGATCTCGTTGGCGCGCGAAAATTTATCGAACGCCTTCCTGGAAAGCTCAACTATAATGTGATGGAGCGAGGCTCCACGCTTTCCGTAGGTCAGCGGCAACTCATTTCATTTATTCGCGCGATGGTTTACGATCCGAAGATTCTGGTGCTTGACGAAGCAACGTCATCTGTCGATAGTGAAACCGAAGAAATGATTCAAAGTGCGATTGCGAAGATGATGCGGGGAAGAACTGCCATTGTCATTGCTCACCGTTTGTCAACCATTCAGAAAGCCGATAAGATTATAGTACTCGACCACGGGCAAATCAAAGAAGCCGGGAGCCACGATGAGTTGCTCAATAGTGAGGGATTTTACTCACAACTCTATAAAATGCAGTTTAAGGAGTTTGTAGGATAGCGGTTCGGTTCAAAGCAGTGCAAGGCGACTCTGGATCGCACCTTCTTGAACGCAGTGTTGTCCTGCGGTACATCTTTTGACGGGCTATTCCTCAAGATAACGTGCAGATCTGTCAACCAACGGCACAGACCCAACAGGGGTAGACTCCTGCTCGTTTGAGAGGTGTAAAAATAGGTTTATGAAGAAGTTGATTGTAGCATGCCTTTTACTTTTTGTTGGTTTCGGCTCATTCGCACAAGACCGAGGAATTGGCATTCGGCTTGGGGCCCCGATGGGAATCACATACAAAAAGTATCTGCCGAGGAATAATGCAGTCGAGTTTGGGTTGGGAACGCTGACCAATGGTTGGTATGATCATTACTATCAAAAATTCTTTAATGACTTTGATCGCTTCGAAGGCTACGATTATGAATCACATCGCGTGAGAAGTGCCCTATATTTTCAGGGACGGTATTTACTACACAATGATATCCCTATCGAAGGGATGATGGGCGAGCTCGATTGGTACTGGGGAGTCGGTGGAGTTGCAAAGATTGGGAATGTCGAGTACCGCTATCGTGACAACGGAATTCCGGGCCGCTACGTGCGAACCGACTTCGACTTTGGGCCAGAAGGGATTTTGGGAATGGAGTACACCTTCGAAGACGTGCCACTGACCATCTTTGGCGAGTTTAGTCTCATGATTGAAATTGTGGACCGCCCTGGGATATTGAGAGGATTGAGTGGCGTTGGGGTGAGGTATAATTTCTAAGTTACAAGTTTCCAGTTCCAAATCTCAAACCCAAGATATTGGAATTTGCTTTTAGAATATGGTCCGTTAACTCTTGGAATTTGTGATTTGGTTATTGGTGTTTGTTTCTTCATCCATCTGCATCTGCTTTTCGTACAGATCTCTGTACATACCTTCGAGACCGATCAACTGATCGTGCGTTCCGGCCTGAATAATTTTGCCGTCCGAGAGAACAATGATGCGTTGCGCGAGTTTCGCGGATGATACCCGATGCGATATGATGATAGTCGTGCGACCTTTCATAATCCGCTTCAGACTGTTGAGAATATTGTTCTCGGTTTTTGTATCGACTGCTGACAGCGCATCGTCAAGCATTAGAATTTTGGGCTCACGCACAACCGCACGCGCAATCGAAACACGCTGCTTCTGGCCACCAGATAAGGTGATACCCCGTTCACCCACACGTGTTTCAAACCCTTGCGGGAATGCTTTAATGTTTTCGTAGACGTCAGCATCTTTGGCAGCCTGGTAAATCTTTTCTTCATCGGGTTGTTCAATGCCAAAGCCTATGTTGTTAAAGATCGTATCACTGAAAAGAAAGACATCCTGCGGAACGTAACCAATCTGCCTGCGAAGGGATGTCAGGTTATAATACGTTATTGGAATTTCATCAATCAGGATCTCACCTTCACGGACATCGTATAACCGCGAGATCAGATTTGAGATCGTGCTTTTCCCCGAGCCAGTAGTGCCAATTATGGCAAGCGATTCACCGGGATTAACAATAAAGGAAATGTCTTTCAATGCTTTGATGCCTGTGTCCGGATAGGTGAAGCTTACATTTTTAAATTCGATCTTTCCTTTAATTTCACGCACCAAGTCTTTCTCCGAAAGAATATTTGTCTTCGTCTTTAAAAATTCATTGATTCGTTTCTGCGATGCCTCAGCGCGTTGAACAAGACTGCTTGTCCATCCAAGTGAAGTGACGGGCCACGTGAGCAAGTTCACGTAGATGATAAATTCCGCTACCGTTCCAAAGGACACGGCTCCCTTAATGACAAGCGCGCTGCCCGCATAAACGGTGAGAATGGTACTGATACCAATCAACGCCATGATCAGCGGATAGAAGAGCGATTGTACTTTTGTCAGCTTCATCGACTGTCGCTTATACAGATCACTCTCGTGTTCGAATTTCGATATGGATTCATGTTCGCGATTAAACGATTTCAGCACCCGTATTCCGCTAAAGGCTTCCTGCACGAACGTTGATAACCGCGACTGACTTTTCTGAATTTCCTCAGAGCGTCTTTCCATTTTGTTGTTCACCAGAAAAATACTCAGTGAAAGAAACGGCAGCGGACTGATCGCATACCATGTCAGTTCTGCATTCACGCGAAACATGTAGGGAATCAACATCAGGAAAAGTGTGATGAGCGTAAGGCCGTACATGATGGCAGGACCGAGGTACATGCGAACACGGCTTACATCTTCGGAAATTCGGTTCATCAAATCACCGGTGTTGTTTCTGCGGTAAAAGCTGAGCGGCAGCGACTGGTAGTGTTCGAATACTTCATTCTTTAAGTCATACTCAATGTGACGCGACATGACAATCAATGTTTGCCGCACGAAATACAGGAAGAGGCCGCGCAACAACGCCATGATTAAAATGAGTGCTGCATTCACAAGAATTCCAAAAGCAAAAATCTTGAAGAAGTCAGTTTGCGTGGATGTGCCTTCCAGCGTCTGGTACATCCTGATGTTATCAACAACAAAATCGATAGCCAGGCGGACGAGCTGCGCTGGAACAATCTGAAAGACGTTCGAGATGATGACGAACAACGTCCCCAAAATCAAATGCCATTTGTACTTAACGAGATATTTGTTGAGGTATCGGAGCTCTTTCATCGGTGGAGTGCGTCTTCTTTTTTTATCGTGGCGAACAAAAAATACACCTGCTGATCGGTGCATTCTTTGAATAAAATTTGGCCAATTCCCTATTAAACGAAATATGCTTCCAATGGTTCATGCAAACGATTGAAGATGCCTAAATTTGCATAATTCTTAACTGAATTGGCTTAAAAATTTAAGCGGGCTAAAGTACAACAATCAAACGTAAAACGCATTCGCATGGAAGTTAAAGAAGTTGAAAAAGTAAAGGAGAGCGGCATCTTCGGAACGCTTTCTCAGTTGGGTCACGAACAAGTAGTTTTCTGCAATGATGAAGCCACCGGACTGAAAGCGATCATCGCGATTCACAACACGGTGCTCGGTCCTGCACTCGGTGGAACCCGCATGTGGAACTACGCGTCAGAACAGGAAGCGCTCACTGATGTTTTACGTTTGTCACGTGGCATGACCTTCAAAGCAGCCATCAGCGGATTGAATCTCGGTGGAGGTAAAGCGGTGATCATCGGTGATGCGAAAACCATGAAGACGGAGGCCTTCCTCAGACGTTTCGGAAAGTTCGTGAACAGCCTGAATGGAAAATATATCACGGCAGAAGATGTGAACATGAAAACCATTGACATGGAATACATTAACATGGAAACAAAACATGTTACTGGTTTGCCTGAATCAATGGGTGGTGGTGGAGATCCTTCGCCTGTAACCGCCTACGGTGTTTACATGGGAATGAAAGCGGCTGCCAAGAAAGTATATGGCTCTGACAGCCTCACCGGAAAGCGTATCGCAGTTCAGGGTGTGGGCCAGGTTGGTATGCACCTCGTGGAATATCTTGTGAAGGAGAAAGCGGAAGTTTTCATCACCGACCTTTTCGAAGATAAAGTGAAAGCCATCGCTAACCAGTTTGGTGTGAAGGCAGTTGGTCAGGATGAAATCTACGATGTTGACAGCGATATTTATGCACCATGCGCGCTTGGAGCGACCGTGAATGATGAAACCATTTCTCGTCTCAAGTGCAGCATTATAGCGGGTGCTGCAAATAACCAGTTGAAGGACGAAGTAAGACACGGTTACATGCTGATGGACAGAAGCATCACGTACGCGCCTGATTTCTTGATCAATGCCGGTGGTCTAATCAACGTGTACAACGAATTCCTGGGCAATTACAACCGCAATCGTGTGTTCGAGCATGCGGAGAAGATCTACACGACCTGCTTGAACATCCTTAACCTTTCTGAGAAAGAAAAAATATCTAGCCAGGAGGCCGCGATTAAGCTTTGCGAAAAACGGATTGCCGACATCGGCCGTGTTCGCATGACACGCTAAGGCCTGCCACCCTGCCATTGAGGCGCTGGACGCTCAGTCGCACATTTGGATTTTGGTTATTGTTTTTTGGAACTTAATAGAGTCGTCCTGTTGGGGAAACCTGACAGGATGATTATTTTTACGCCCTTATTGTAGTTTTTTTAGCTTCAACTTTCGTTAGTTCTTTAACATGCTGAACCGTAGGAGTCTTCGAATTAAAGTCATGCAGAGTCTTTTCGCATTACAACAATGCAAGGAGGCCACATATGAATTATGCCTTGAGCAAATTAGTGATGCGTTCCTTCCCGACCTGAATTCGATGGAAGTCCAGGACAAAGCATTGCTCGGTCAGCAGAAAAAACACGCCATCAAATCATTCGACAAGGCTTTTGCTGACGGTGATACTTCTGTAAACGAAGAAGATCCAAAGATCAAGAAGGCAATTAACAGCGCATTCCAATACTACAAAACTCAGGTGAAGAAGGACACAGACTTTTTCCGCAAGAGCCTCGTCACGGATGTCGAAAAAATTTACGAGCACTACATCGCAACCCTAACGCTTGTTACCGTGTTTGCAGATCTGGCGGAAGCGGATAAGAAAGCGAGTCACAAAAACTTTTTGAATAACAGCTGGATCAAGGCGCTTCGCAGCAGCGAGCAGTTGAAGAAAGAGTCCTTGCGTCTTGGTAAACATTGGCAAAATAAAACCGATCAGACACGGCAGTGGTTTAAAGATGTTGTCCGCCAGGATAATGAGTACCTCGCGAACCTGGACCGCAAAAGTCCTTCGCTTGACGACCAGAAAAAACTCGTCAACCACCTCTTTAAAAAAGTGATTTTCGGCAAGACGATTATAAACGACTTCTTCGAAGAGGAAGTGCTGCGGTGGGCGGAAGATCAGGATATCGTGAAGGCGCTTGTTGAGAAGACAATTAAGTCATACGATCCGGAAACATCGAAAGACCTGACGCTGCATACCCTGTCATTGAACTGGGACGAAGACAAAGAATTTATAGAGGTACTATACAATACCGGCATTGATATTCCTGCAGCCTACAAAGAACTCATTGCAAACAATACGCGTAATTGGGAAGTTGATCGTCTACCGCTGACAGATCGCATTATTCTCGAGATGGCTATCGCAGAACTCATCAGTTTCCCGAACATTCCGGTAAAAGTGACGATCAACGAATACATCGAGCTTGCGAAAAATTACAGTACACCGAAAAGCCGCCAGTTTGTGAATGGAATTTTGGATGTGATCGCAAAAGAAATGCTTGATTCTGGCGCAATTAAGAAGAGTGGCCGCGGGCTGATCGATAATAAGTAAGCAGACATTTGTTAAAAAATGTTAAAATTTTGAATTTGCAATTCAACGCACATTAATTTGAAAAGCTTATGGGCAAAAAAGGTGGAAACACGTTGTTAGCATTTTTAGTAGGAGCTGCAACCGGAGCGATTTTAGGAGTTCTTTATGCGCCAGACAAAGGCTCAAACACACGGGAAAAGCTATCATTTCAGTTAGACAAATACAGGAAGATGCTCCAGGATGTGATCAACGATTTCGTGACAGGCAAGGAGACGCCATTGACTTCAGAAGCAAAATCGCAGGGTCAGAAAGTGGTTGATGAAGCAAAGAACAAGGCGGAGAAGCTTTTGGAAGATGTTGATGAACTTTTAGAGCAGATTCGCGGTAAGAAGAGTAATTAAGGAAGTGATTGAATATGAAAACCATGATGTTTAGGCTATTGTTGTTCATTGCGGTAGTATCCGTTGGTGCTGCTTGTAGCGACCGAAATGCTGAAAAGAAAATTGCTGAACTGGAAGCAAGACTGAAAGACCTGGAAGGCAAGAAAGCAACTGGTGCCGCCACTACCACGGCCACACCGGCAGCGAATCCTGTAACTCCCGCAGCGGAGACAAAGCCGGAAGGACCTCTACCGGTAGCTACGTTTACAAAACTCGAACACGATTTTGGAACAATCCGCGAAGGTCAGGTTGTAGAATACACCTACACCGTCAAGAATACCGGAGAAGCTCCATTGATCATTCAAAATGCACAACCGTCCTGTGGATGTACTGCCCCAGATTGGACAAAGACGCCAATTCCTGTTGGTGGCACTGGCTTCGTAAAAGCGAGCTTCGACAGCAATGGAAAACCGAACATTCAGAACAAATCGATTACTGTAACAGCCAACACCTGGCCTAAACAGACAGTACTTCGCTTCAAGGCGATGGTAACGCCTAAGGGCGATGGTTCGAATGGACCAGTGAAGTAGAATAGTAGGCAGTAGGCAATTGGCAGTTGGCAAATCCGATTGAAAAAGATTTGCCATTTGATTCGATGTAATTTCGAAGACGAACTAGGTACTTGGAGACATGCAAAGCTAACAACCCAGCCCCTAAAGGCCTGGGTTGTTTCATTTAATAGCCACTAAAGTAAAATAGTAGACAGTAGACAATTGGCAGTAAGCAAATCTGAGTAAAGACGATTCGCTACATGATTCAATGGAATTCAAAGAGGAAATTTAAGAACTTAGGTAATTGCCTACTGCAATTTGCCTACTGCCTACTTTCTATAGCCGTTTTTTAATTAGTAGACGTGAAAAGCTCGTTTAGTGCACGCTACATTGGCCGAAATCGCATACCTTTGAACGCTTAAAAAATCGAAAGCTATGTCAACCATCTTACTTCAGGCGCAAAACGGCCAAAGCTCATACTTCTCATTCTTCTTCTTTGGAGCGATCATCCTGATTTTTTATTTCTTCATGATTCGTCCGCAGCAAAAAAAGGCGAAAGAGCAGAAGAAGTTTATTGACGAAATCAAAAAAGGGGATTACGTTGTGACGATCGGTGGAGCACATGGATATGTGGAAGAACTTGAAGGCGACACGTTCATCCTCGGTGTTGAGAAGGGCGGAAGGATCCGTTTCAACAAGAGCGCTATTTCACAAGACGCTACGAAGGCTGCTGCTGCGAAAAAATAGTTTGGCGGTTTCTTCCGCAACCTGAAAAGTTTAACAACCAACGCATGAGGCTTTTCAATTCTATCTTGAAGATTGTTCGTTTCAATCGTAGAAACTGGAGAGCGGTTGTGTTGTGTTTCTTCGCGGCAACGGTATTTTGGTTTTTCAATGCGCTGAATAAATCGTACACCACCAACATTAATTTTCCGCTTAGCTTTGATTACGATCGCGAAAATTTTGTTCCGGTCAGAAATCTGCCAGCGCAAGTTCGTCTGAATGTTACGGGCAATGGCTGGGACCTTTTCAAGCGAAGCACAGGAGTTAAAGTGGTTCCGCTTGAAATTCCGCTGGAGCGGCCTGCGGATGTGAAAAAGATTGTCGGTAATACGCTTCAACCTTTTTTCTCCAGCCAGGTTGATGGCATGGAACTCAATTTCGTTCTAACGGACACGCTATACGTAGACCTTGAGCCGAAAGCCGGGCGATGGATTCATCTGACGATGGATTCGATCCAATTTCATTTAAAGAAAGGTTTTGGTCTGGTGAGTGACGTGGTGATTGAGCCCGACAGCATTTTTGTGGAAGGGCCTAAACCAATCATTAACAGGATCAAAGAACCTTTTAAACTTCGTCTGCGTCAGCGAAATCTGGACGAGAGCTTCTCCGAGGATGTAGAGATTGACCTTCCTCAGTCAGATGTGATCAAACGTGATCCGCCAACAGTAAAAATTCAGTTCGAAGTTGATCGCATGATTAACCTCATGGATTCGGTAAGACTGGCAGCCGAAAATATTCCGCCTACAATCTCATACATTGAGGAGGCGTGGATCCCCGTGACGCTTGAAGTTCCTGAAGGAACAAACATGCAGGACGTGCTGAAAGAAGCTCGTGCCGTAATGGATCTTAAAGATTTTAAGCGCGGTCAAGCCAGGATCTTGCCTAAAGTAAAAGGTCTTCCACCTTTTGTTCGCGTTGTAAAAATCGATTCAGTTAACATTAAACTCTGAGTGAGCAAACCATTTCAGGTTGGCATTACAGGAAGCATAGGTTCAGGAAAAAGTCTGATCTGTAAAATATTCATGACGCTTGGTGTTCCCGTATACGATGCCGACAGCCATGCGAAAAAACTTATGACCACCGATGGAATTCTGATATCGGGAATCAAAAAAGAATTCGGTGATTTGGCCTATCATGGGGATGGTAGCCTCAACAGAAAATATCTCGCTGAGCATGTTTTTCATGATGAGGGAAAATTGCAGCGGCTCAATCAACTGGTTCATCCGCGCGTAGCGGTCGATTACAGCAACTGGGTGGAAAAGCATCAGCGTTTTCCGTATGTGCTAAAGGAAGCCGCTTTGCTTTTTGAGTCCGGTAGTCATAAAGCTCTCGATCGCATCATCGTTGTACATGCGCCTGTTGAAATGCGAATTCAGCGTGTGTTAAAAAGAGATGCACGAACGGTCGAACAGATCAGGGCGATTGTCGAAAAGCAGATGCCTGATGATGAAAAACTCAACCGTGCCGATGATATTGTCGTAAATGATGAAAGTGTCCTGCTGATTCCTCAAGTGTTAAAACTACACAATGAGTTCATAGGCCATCGAAAGTAGTACCACTGCTTTAGAACCAGAATGGCCTGAACGGTGTTTAAAGAAATTGTTACTTATTCTAATATGCGTTTAATCCTCCAACCGATTTTTTTCGGTGCTTTAGTTTTTTCGTTGATCCTTGGTGCTTGCAAAAAAGAAGAAAACCCTGCTGCAGCAGCGGGAGGGAGAGGTCGTCAGCAGGGTCCCGTTCCGGTCGATGCTTTTGTTGTTAAGCCAAGCTCAATCAGTGAAGAAGTTGAAGTCCCAGGATCATTACTCCCGTTCGAGGAAACTGCCATTGCCGCTGAAGTTGGAGGGCGCATAGTACAAATGAATATTAACGAAGGCACTACGGTTGAGAAGGGAACACTGCTGGTTAAACTATTCGATCAGGACTTGCAAGCACAACTGAAAAAGCTGCAGGTGCAACTCAAGATCAATGAAAAAACTGAAGAGCGTAACCGTGAACTCCTTAAGATCAATGCCATCAGCCAACAGGACTATGATCTTAGTAATTTGAATGTCGAAAACCTTCGTGCCGATATCGAATCAACCCGCATTGCAATCTCCAAGACAGAAATTCGTGCTCCGTATCGGGGAACAGTTGGTCTGCGCAATGTGAGCCTCGGATCGTTCATCGCTCCGGGAGCCATTATCACAACCGTGCGCCAGGTGGAACGTCTGAAACTTGACTTTGCCGTGCCTGAAAAATATGCCCAGCAAATTGAAAAAAATTATAAGGTGAAATTTCGCGTTGACGGAGGTACTAAAGACCACTTTGCTTCGGTCATCGCCACGGAAAACAGCGTTGATCAAAATACACGAACGCTTCGTGTGAAGGCGGTTGTGAATGAACGGCATCCAGAACTCGTGCCTGGTATTTTTGCTCGTATTAACCTGCAGCTTGGCCAGGACGACAAAGCGTTGCTCGTGCCGACACAAGCGGTGATACCAAGCATTCGCAACAAGCAAGTCATTGTGTTCAGAAAAGATAGTGCACTCTTTACGGTTGTTCAAACCGGGATCCGCGATTCATCATATGTTCAGATCCTCGAAGGACTGAAGGCTGGTGACACCGTTGTAACGACAGGCCTGATGGCAATCAGACCCAACAGTAAATTGAAGATCACGAAAGTGAAAACCCTGTAGTGTAGGTGGTTGTTAAATTGAAGTTATGAACATTTCAGAGTTAAGTTTAAAGCGCCCGGTCCTGGCGTTCGTAATGAACATCATCCTCGTGGTGTTTGGAATAATTGGTTTCAATTTCCTTGGTATTCGCGACTACCCTGCGATCGATCCACCGAATGTCAACGTAAGCACGAGTTACTCGGGTGCGAACGCGGATATTATTGAATCGCAAATCACTGAACCGTTAGAAAAGTCAATCAACGGTATCGCTGGTATCAAGAATATCACTTCCGCCTCCAGTGTGGGGCGAAGCAACATTAATATAGAGTTCGAGCTGAGTGTTGATCTTGAAGCTGCTGCCAACGATGTTCGTGATAAAGTTTCGCAGGCAGCGCGCTCTCTTCCACAGGATCTGACAGCGCCTCCGGTTGTTTCAAAGGCCGATGCCAACTCGGATGCTATTCTCTCTATGACGGTGAATAGCAACACCAAAAATATTCTCGAACTCACTGAGTACGCTAATAACGTGTTGGTGGAACGCCTTCAGACAATTCCGGGCGTAAGCAGTATTCAGGTGTGGGGAGAAAAGCGCTACGCCATGCGCATCTGGTTGGATCCCGGGAAACTAAGTGCTTACAGCCTTACACCGCTAGATGTTCAGAATGCACTCAATCGCGAAAATGTGGAGTTGCCTTCCGGGAAAATTTCAGGTATCGCTACGGAATTGACAGTACGAACCTTTGGAAAGCTTTATACTGAGGAAGATTTTGAAAACGTAATTATTAAGTCGGCCGCAACTGGAGATATTCGTTTGAAGGATGTGGGTGAGGCAACACTTGGCCCTGAGAATGAAGAATCACAATTTCGGGAAAGCAATATGGCGGGCGTTGGTCTTGCGCTTGTGCCACTTCCAGGAGCGAACTACGTGGAGATTGCCGATGAATTCTATAAACGTCTGGAACAAATCAAGAAAGATGTTCCTGCCGACATTTCGCTCAACGTGGCGCTTGATCAGACGATTTTCATCAAGCGTTCAATTTCAGAAGTAGAAGAAACGCTGATCATCTCGTTCTTACTTGTTGTATTGATCATCTATTTGTTCTTCCGGGATTTCATCATCGCAGTGCGTCCATTGATTGATATTCCCGTATCGCTTATTGCGACCTTCTTCATTATGTATCTGTGCGGGTTTTCGATAAACGTGTTGACAATGCTGGGAATTGTGCTGGCCACCGGTCTTGTCGTGGATGATGGTATTGTTGTGACGGAAAACATTTATAAGAAACTTGAGAGTGGTATGAATAAATACCAGGCAGCGCGCGAAGGCTCGAAAGAAATTTTCTTCGCAGTTATCTCTACTTCCATCACGCTGGCGGTTGTATTCCTTCCAATTCTTTTCCTCGAGGGTTTCGTAGGACGTTTGTTCCGCGAGTTTGGAATTGTGGTTGCCGGTGCAGTGTTGGTATCATGCTTCGTGTCGTTGACGCTTACGCCCGTGTTGAGTGTGAAGCTCACGCGCAGCAAGCATAAGAATTCAAGATTTTACGAATGGTCAGAACCTTTCTTCCGGGGAATGGAGAACGGTTATTACCGCTGGCTGG
This sequence comes from Chryseosolibacter sp., assembly GCA_036402115.1. Lineage (GTDB taxonomy): Bacteria > Bacteroidota > Bacteroidia > Cytophagales > Cyclobacteriaceae > Chryseosolibacter. The sequence continues at coordinate 35,555 of DASWTM010000051.1, read as the reverse complement.
GTGGATTCATGAAGATGCGCAGACTCGCGTGGGTGATCATCGGAGTGTGTTTGGTAGCAACCTATTTCATCGCTACATCCATTCAATCTGAACTCGCACCAATGGAAGACAGAAATCAATTTCGTCTTCAGATGACAGCGGTAGAAGGAACATCTTACGATTACATGGACGATTATGTTCAACGAATGGTCGGATTCCTTCAGGATTCTGTTCCTGAATACAGAACGATCATCTCTGTTACTGCGCCTGGATTTACCGGATCCGGTTCCGTCAACACTGCGTTTGTGCGTGTTGCACTTTCAGATCCGGATGAACGCGATCGATCTCAGCAGGAAATTGTCGACATGGTTTCAAAGAACATGTCGCGATTCCCGGAAGGAAGAGCGTTTGCCATTCAGGAGCAAACGATCTCCGTTAACCGAAGAGGCGGGCTACCCGTGCAATTCGTCATTCAGAACAACAACTTCGATAAGCTGCAGGAAGCACTTCCGAAATTTCTTGAGGCGGCTCAGCAGAATCCAACATTGATGGGTGTTGATACCGACCTGAAGTTTAACAAACCCGAATTGAAAGTTTCGATCAACAGATTAAAAGCTTCTCAGTTGGGAATTAGTGTGCAAGACATTGCGCAGACACTCCAGCTCGCCTATAGTAACCTGCGATTCGGTTATTTTACCAAGGAGGGAAAACAATACCAGGTGATGGGTCAGGTAACGAAGATAAATCGCGATGATCCGGACGACCTGAAAAATCTATACGTAAGAACAAATTCAGGACAGTTGATCTCCATCGACAACGTGGTTACGGTTTCCGAATCAACAACTCCACCGTCATTGTATCACTTTAATCGTTATAAGTCGGCTACGATTTCTGCTGGCCTCGCACCGGGGAAGACCATTGGCGATGGAATCAAAGTGATGGAACAAATTGCAGATCAGGTGCTAGACGAAAGCTTTACCACTTCGCTGACGGGTTCTTCGCGTGATTATGCGGAAAGCGCGAGCAATACATCATTCGCTTTTGTCCTTGCCTTGTTGCTGATCTATCTGATCCTTGCAGCGCAGTTCGAAAGCTTTGTTGATCCGTTAACAATCATGTTCACGGTGCCGCTCGCGATTTGTGGTGCATTCATATCACTTTGGATCTTTGGCCAGACGTTGAACATCTTCTCGCAAATTGGGATGATTATGCTGATTGGTCTGGTGACGAAGAACGGTATCCTCATCGTTGAGTTTGCGAATCAAAAACGTGAAGAAGGTCTTGGAAAGTTTGAAGCGGTATTGGAAGCTTCGAGAATGCGTCTTCGCCCGATTTTGATGACATCACTTGCCATGGCGCTTGGATCGTTGCCACTCGCGTTGTCACTGGGAGATGCCTCAACCAGTCGTCAACCGCTTGGAATTGTGATTGTGGGCGGAATTATGTTCTCATTGATTCTGACACTGTTCGTGATTCCAGCGATTTACACATTCTTGTCACGCGAACGCAAACATGTTGAAACCGGAGACCGTCCATCGCCTCCACAACCACACAAGGAATTAATTTATGAAGCTTAGATTTTTCGCGGTAGCTTTTTTCACCCTCGGACTATATCAGGCTACCGTAGCACAGCAGGAAGAGATTACGCTGGAGCGCGCGATCATGCTCGCTCTAGAAAAAAATTACGACATTAAAGTAGCGGAGAACACGACTACAGTTACGGAGACAGATAAGGACTACGCTTGGGGTGCATACCTTCCACAGATCAACGCAAACGCTGCAACCTTGCGTACATTGAATGAACAAGATCTGCGCTTTGCTGATGCATCACGAAACAATGCCGGCAATACAGAGCTTGTCAACAAAAGCGCGAACATTCAGTTGGTGTGGACACTCTTTGACGGAACCCGAATGTTTGCCATTCGCGAACGCATTGGTGCACTTGACAAGCAAAGCGAACTGGCGCTCAAAGACCAGATGGTCAACACAATTGCATCCGTGATCAGCAACTACTACGATATCGTGCGCCAGAAGCAATCGCTGATGGCGATTCAGGAGCAGATGTCAGTGAGTGAAGAACGAGTGAAGCTCGCAGAACGAAAGTTGCAGGTTGGTACCGGCATTAAGCCAGAATTACTCCAGGCACGCGTAGATTACAATGCGCAGCGCACGCAGGTCGTCCAGCAGGAATCAACCATTCAGCAGCTTAAGCAGCAACTAAACGTATTGACAGGGTTGCAACTGCCCGCCAACTACGAAGTGGCCGATACAATTCTTATCGATCTCAATCTGGATGCGCAATCTCTTCTCACGAATGCTGAAAACACAAATTTCGGCCTTATGGCTGCGCGCGAAAACATCAACATCGCACAGTTGTCAGTATGGGAGAATAAAGCGAATTACCTTCCATTCTTGAATTTTAATGCAGCATACACCTACAACGAAAACGACAACCGGATTCTACTGAACCCCTTCGGAACGATCTACAGCTTATCAAATGGCTTCAATTATGGCTTCTCGGTTACGCTGCCTATCCTGAATGGATTCTCGACCAGACGACTAACGCAACAGGCGAAGATCAACGTTAACCGACAATCGTTACTTTATGACCAGGCCAAAGCAACGGTCAATGTGGGGTTGAATAACGCCTACATCAATTATGAGAATGCTAAAAAGATCCTGGTAATTGAAGAAGAGACGATCGGTCTGGCGAAGGAGAACGTGTTCATTGCACTCGAAGGGTTCAAACGAGGTGTTACCACCTTCATTGAATTGCGCACCGCCCAACAAAGTTTAGCCGATGCTTACAATCGCCTCATCTCTGCTCGCTACAATACGAAACTAGCGGAAACGGAACTGCTGAGGTTGAGTGGCGGCTTGCTAAAATAATACTTACTCGTGTCAATTCGTAAACACAAATGGGGAAGATTGTGAATGCTTGGCGACTAAAATTCCGCAACCCTGAGGAGCAGACAGCCATACCGTTGTGAACTTTCCGTTGGCACACCAATTTAATAGAATAGGTCAGTCTTATACATAGGAGTTTTTAATATCGTAACAGACCTTAAACGCTCTTAATTGCCGGGATCATACCCGTCATCTCTTTTAGGATCATACCTGAAAGTGTTTTGTAAGATCAAATAGAAGGCTGTCCTTGGGCAGCCTTCTTTTTTTTGTTATTGCATTGTGTACAGGAAATAAAGATGCATACGTAGGCCAGACAGATCTCTTTCGGGAAATATAAGCACTTGTATTCGCACTACTGTTTGGAGTACTGGACTTGGCCGGCTTTAGTCGATAATTACCAGAGTAAGTCGAGGCTAGACCGCGTGTAACCTCCGACTTAAGTCGGGGGTTACTTGACTGAACCGGCTAAAGCCGAACAAAGTTGCAGACAACGCACTCGTCTTCGATGGCATTATGTGGATTCCACAAATAGTTGAAGAGCAGACGTCTATTCGATCAACGCTTTTTAATTTAAAACTGGTTGGCATACCAATTTATAATACTAAGTCAGTCTTATACAGATGAGTCTTTAATCTCCTTCGGGAATCATTAAAAACTCATCCTAGCCGGGCCTCGCGTCCGCTACTCTTCTGGGCTCACGCCCGAAAGTGTTGTAAAGGATCAGGAAGGCTCTCCCCGTGAGAGCCTTTTTCTTTGCCCTAAATCCCCCAAGGGAGACTTCAATGCGCGCCCAGATCCAAGCGCAAATCTTCAAAGTCACGCTACAAAATAAAATTGTCTTAGCAGCGGTGGGTGTTCATCTCCGGTGATGTCTCTACGAAGTGCCAAAGTCCCTTTAGGGGATTGGGGTCTATTTCTGTTCGTTACCCCACGAGGTATTTGTTCCTTTACTGCGTCTCCATGCTTCGCGCCATTTGTGAACGTCAACGTTGTTTGTCAGTGGCATGAATTGACGTTGCTCTTTCGTGAGCGGAGCCGGAAGTTTTGCCGCTTCAGATTGATACCAATATGCTACGCTTGCGAGATCAAGAATCAACACATTGTTATGTCCATGTTCGATGGTAAATTTTAGTGACTTGTCGAAATAAATCGGATCGACAATGTGGAAGCGATACACGTGTGTTCGTCCTTGCCATCCTGTTTCCCAACGTTTGTCATTGGTGTTCACCCGCGGATAACCGAAGTACGGTGTCATGAATACTTCCTTCGGGCACCAGCTTGTGTTGAAGTAGTCTTCTGTCCCTGTGCCGTGTAACGTTGGAGAATCCTGACCATCGATGAAAATCATATCATCACCTTCACCATACCACATGGGTGAAGGCGCATTCACATAGTAATTAACACCCACGAATTGTCCCTTTCCTTTGATGTCGGCAAATAAGTAATTCCGTTCTCCTTTCAGGTTTGGCTTTTGCGGCCCAAGTGTCCCCCACTCGTTTTCGCCTTCAGCGGTTTCCGTGTCTGTCACCTGATGATTGAACCAGGCATGGAATCTCCCCATGTCCGCTGGAAGCTTATCCACTTCATAGTAGTCCACGTAGTAGTAAAATGCGTCAATATTTTTATCAGATTGATTTTCTACTTCGATGCGGGCACCTTTTGCGAATGGCATCACGAAATAACTCACCAGTCCTTTTGCCCCATTCGGTGTGGCGGAAAGCGGCTGTGAGAGAAACGGATATTCTTCATTCCATCCCTGGCCAAAGAAGGGTCCAATTGGACTCTCCACAGATGGAAATGAATTGCCATCCCAGTACATGCGTATAATGATATCGTTGCGGTTTAAATGCTGTGGCTCAGGAGAGATGGTGATCCAGATGTGATTGATCATTCCTGCGCCCGCAACATCAAACAACGTTCGTTTTTCGCCCGGCTTTATCGCTTCCATACGATCATTGTTATTTCCCGTGCGGTCAAAACTGCTGATTCGTTTTGACTTCACGCCTGTTTTCATCTGGGCGACTGAAAACATATCGTTTCCGGGTGGCTGTGCTTTTACTGCGCAGAAATTGAATAGCAAAGCAAATAGTATCGTAAGCCTCATAGGTTTTTGATTTAATGTTTATCAAGTTATTCAATTGTCTGCATATCGTCAGCAGAGCAGCGATTATTTAAGCCACAAACGGAGGCCGCTCCGCATCATTGGCTGGCGACAATTTTTCCCTTATATTCGATACACTCCATTCTTTCCATGAAATACTCCAGCATGTATCGTTTTAAGTTTTTGATTTTATGTGCCGTTGTCATCGTAGCACACGGTGCTTTCATCTCTTCACCAGTAGATGATTTCAAAACAGTAAAGATTGAAGGCGGAAGGATTTCCGGAACGAGAAATGGGGACGTTCACATCTTCAAGGGAATTCCATTTGCTGCACCACCGGTTGGTGAGCTACGATGGAAAGCTCCTGCACCCGTTGCACCATGGTCGGGTGTGAAGGCGTGCACAAACTTCAGCGCAAGCCCTATCCAGGGAAAACCAACTCCGTTTATGGTTTACACTCCCGAGTTCTTAATTCCTGAAGAACCCATAAGCGAAGATTGTCTTTATCTGAATGTATGGACTGGCGCGAAAAGTCAATCGGAGAAACGTCCGGTGCTGGTGTGGATTTACGGAGGAGGATTTTCGTCCGGGGGAAGTGCCTGCCCGATTTACGATGGCGAAGCGCTGGCAAGAAAAGGTGTCGTCTTCGTTTCACTGAACTACCGCGTAGGTGTAATGGGTTTTTTGGCGCATCCTGAATTGAGCAAAGAGAATAGCAACAAAACGTCCGGCAATTATGGTTTGCTTGATCAGATTGCAGCGTTGAAATGGGTTCAGAAAAATATTGCAGCGTTTGGTGGAGACGCTTCAAATGTCACTATCGCAGGCCAGTCAGCGGGTGCCATGAGTGTAAATTGCCTGGTAGCCTCTCCGCTGGCGAAAGGCTTATTCACAAAAGCAATCGCGGAGAGTGGGTCAACGATGCTCAGCAAAGGATTTGTCAGAACGGCCGATCTGCGTTTGAAAGAATCGGAAGGAAAACAGCTCGCAGGGTCAGCCACGCTTGCAGATTTGAGAAAGCTTTCAGCGGAAGAAGTACAACAGCAAATCAAGGGTAGGTTTTCTCCGGTTATTGACGGGTACGTCCTTCCTCAACCAATCCCGGAAATCTTTGCGAAGGGAAATGACAATGATGTGACCCTTCTTACCGGATGGAATCAGGATGAACGTTTCGGTCAACTCACCTCTATGGCTGAATACAAAAGGCAACTCGAATCAAAGTATGCAGCAGATGCGCCAAGGATCCTCACCTATTACCCAGCTGGCTCGGAGTCAGAAGCCATGGAATCGCAAAAAGCACTTGGGCGGGATGAAACGTTCGGGATCTCAAATTACGCCTGGGCTAAAATTCAAAGTCAAAAGAAACGAAAAGTTTATCTCTATAATTTCTTGCGAAAGCCCCCTGCGGAAGGGGAATACATTCAATATGGGGCGTTTCACACCGCAGAAGTTCCCTATGCCTTTAATACGTTAAAGCATTTTAAGAGGCCTTTGCAACCCTCGGACTATGCGCTGGCAGACCTCATGTCGTCATACTGGACGAATTTTGCAAAGACTGGTGATCCGAATGGCAGCGGATTACCCCTGTGGTCAGCGTTCGATGATGACAAAGCAATGGTGATGATGTTCGATGAAGAATCTTCCGCAAAGCCTTTTCCACGGAAAGACGCAATGGACACGTTATTCGAAATCTTAAAGTAGAGCGATATATCTATGAAAAAAGTTCTCATCGCATGCGTTGCGTTAATCAGCACGCATTCCTTTGCTCAAACTGTAAATCCCCAGCTTCTTGCCAACCGTTGGAAGGCTATCTGGGTTACGGTGCCGGATGAGCCTGCAAAGCAATATGGTGTTTATCATTTCAGGAAGACCGTTGAGCTACCATCCAAACCATCATCTTTTGTTGTCAATGTGTCAGCAGACAATAGATATAAACTCTACGTCAATGACAACCTCGTCTCGCTCGGACCTGCGCGGGGAGATATGTATCATTGGAATTTTGAGACAGTTGATGTCTCAAAATATTTAACTCCAGGGAAAAACACTTTTGCTGCGCTCGTGTGGAATGAGGGCGATTTCCGTCCGGAGGCGCAGATATCGAACAAGACAGGATTTATTCTTCAAGGCAACACCGAATCGGAAGAAGTCGTCAACACGAATAATACCTGGAAGTGCAAACGCAGTGATGCCTATCGGCCTATCACCGAAAGCATCGGGTATCCAACTTATTATGTTGCGGGCCCCGGTGAGTTTGTGAATATGAATTCCTATGATCAAGGTTGGACCTCCGTGAATCATGACGATAGCCAATGGAAAAATGCAACGCAGACAAATTGGGGAGCACAGGGAGCACCAAAAGGAATGGTTGACGCATTCAACTGGATGCTGGTGCCATCACCCGTTCCCCAAATGGAGATGACGGCACAGCGAATCGAAATTGTCCGTCAAGTCGAAGGCGTGAAAACTCCGGCTGGCTTTCCAAAAACCAAAACCGCACTGACCGTGCCGGCAAATACGAACTCCAGGCTCATTCTTGATCAATCGTTTTTAACAAATGCATTTTTAACGATGCACTTTAGTCGTGGGAAAGATGCTTCTGTGTCGATCAGGTATGCAGAGGCGTTATTTGAAAGTGGATCGCCAATCATCAAAGGCAATCGAAATGAAATAGAAGGGAAAAAATTTCTGGGTCGTAAGGATAGCCTGATCTCGAACGGAAGCGCGGGGCAAGTTTTCACGACACTGGCATGGCGCACGTTCCGATACATCGAACTGAAAATTCAAACTAAGAACGAAGCCTTGACAATCGATGATATCTATGGGACCTTCACCGGATTTCCGTTCGAACGCCAGGCAACATTCGCATCGACTCAGCCCGATCTTCAAAAAATCCTTGACATTGGTTGGCGCACGGCACGGCTATGCGCAGTAGAGACCTATATGGACTGTCCATACTACGAGCAGTTGCAATACATTGGTGACGCGCGTATTCAGGCTCTTGTTTCATTTTACAATGCCGGTGACGACCGTCTTGTTCGAAATGCTTTGAACCAGATGGATAACTCACGTCTGGCCGAAGGTGTGACGCTCTCACGTCATCCATCATTCTCACCGCAAATCATTCCGACTTTTTCGCTGTGGTATATTGGCATGCTGCACGACTACTGGATGTACAGACCTGACGCGATGTTTGTCCGTGAGAAGCTTCCTGGCACCCGGGATGTGCTAAACTTCTTTTCAAAGTATCAAACGACTGACGGTTCACTCAAGCACACTCCGTACTGGCTATTTTCCGATTGGGTAAACAACAAAACGCAATGGGGATACGGTATGGCGCCAAAAGGAAAAGATGGAAGCTCATCTGTGCTCGACCTGCAATTACTTTGGGCATATCAGATTGCAGCCGACATGGAAACTGCCCTTGGGATGAAAGCATATGCTGACATGTATAACAAGAAAATTGAATTGCTTTCGAAAACTGTTCGTGAAAAGTATTGGGATGCGTCAAAGGGAGTTTTTGCAGATACACCTGAGAAAGATATCTTCTCACAACACGCCAATACATTGGCAATCCTAACCAAGTTAGTTCAGGGTGATGAGGCGAAAAAACTTGCGGAAAAAATTCTCAGCGAACGTTACATGGCTCCTGCATCGATTTACTTTAGGTATTACACACACCTCGCGCTGACAAAAGCCGGCCTTGGCGATCAATATTTGTCATGGCTCGACAAGTGGCGTGAAAATATAAGTCTTGGGTTAACAACATGGGCGGAAATCTCCGATGTGAGCAACGCACGCTCCGATTGCCATGCGTGGGGATCAAGTCCGAACATCGAATTTTATCGAATTGTTTTGGGAATTGATAGTGATGAACACGGATTCAAAACAATTAAGATTGAACCCCATCTCGGGAACCTAACGAAAGTATCGGGCGAGATGCCGCATCCAAACGGAAAAGTCGCTGCGAGCTATACGCTGGAAAAAAACAAGTGGAAAGTAGATATCACGATTCCTGAAAACACGAATGCATTTCTGCTGTGGAAAGGCAAGCGAGTTGAGCTAACGTCAGGGAACAATATGCTTGTCTTGTAGAGGCGTCCGACTGACCCTTAACGGTACCGGATTGCTGCGTGCACGAGTATTCCGACCTTGGTTTCATCATATCCTAACACCTTTATTATGATAACACGATTGAGTTTTATTGCCGTTCTTTTTCTGCTGACCACCTCGATGCTCTATGCGCAGTCAAGGGTAGTTGATCCGAAAGTTGAAAACACCAATAACCCGATCGGGGTGGATGTGCTTAAACCGAGATTCAGCTGGCGCCTCGAATCCGGGAAAAGGAACACCATGCAGACTGCATATGAGATCAAGGTTGCCAAGGATGTTCAGTCACTTGCATCTGGAAAAAATCTTCTGTGGTCAACCGGAAAAGTTGATAGCGATAGATCCCTTCACGTTGATTATGAAGGGCCGGCACTCGAGTCTGGACAAAAGTATTTCTGGCACGTGCGAATTTGGGATAATTCTGGAAAAGCGTCTGCGTGGACCGGGCCATCGGTGTGGCAAATGGGTTTGTTAAAACAGGGTGACTGGAAAGCGAAATGGATTACACCCGCCTACCAGGAAGATTCAGTGACACGTCCAAGTCCGCTGCTGCGAAAAACGTTTCAGGCAACGAAGAAGGTTCAATCGGCCACTGCATACATCACCTCGCTTGGGCTTTACGAAGGCTACATCAATGGCAAACGAATTGGCGATGCATACCTCACACCGGGCTGGACAAATTATGCGAAGCGGATCCAATATCAACAGTATGATGTAACCAATCTTCTTTCACAAGGCGATAATGCAGTAGGCGTAGCGTTGGGAAGCGGATGGTATCGTGGCTACATTGCCTTCAGTAACCAAAAGAACTTTTATGGTAAGGAGCTTGCATTGCTTTTCCAACTCGAGATCAAGTATGCAGATGGCACCGCTGAGCTGATTATCTCGGATGAAAGCTGGAAATCCTCAACGGGAGAAATTCTAAGTTCGGAGATTTACCATGGAGAAACGATCGATCATCAAAAAGCAAAACAAGGTTGGAATACAGCGAGCTTCAATGACACGGGATGGACGGGCGTACGAATAAAAAACGAAGGGTATGAGAAGTTGCTCGCAACGTATAATGAACCCATCCGCAAGCATGAGACATTCCGTCCAATCAACGTGATCAAAACACCTGCGGGAGAAGTTGTTTTGGATTTTGGTCAGAACTTAGTCGGTTGGGTTCAGATGAAGGTGACTGGAAAAGCTGGTGACAAAGTCACGCTGTACCACGCGGAAGTTTTAGACAAAAAAGGAAATTTCTATACCGAAAATCTTCGTCCTGCGAAACAGCAGAACGTGTACATTCTCAAGGGGGGAGCGGAGGAAACATTCGAGCCGCATTTCACCTTCCAAGGTTTCAGATATCTGAAGATCGAAGGTTATCCAGGCGAACTGAAGCCGGAAAACTTTACAGCCATTGCGCTGTATTCGGATATGAAGCTTACAGGAAATTTCACGTGCTCAAATCCGTTAATCAATCAACTTCAGAAAAATATTCAGTGGGGACAACGTGGAAACTTCCTCGATGTGCCAACCGATTGCCCCCAACGCGATGAACGTCTCGGATGGACTGGGGATGCACAGGCTTTCGCGCGGACTGCTGCATATAATTTTGATGTGAAAAACTTCTTTTCAAAGTGGCTCAAGGATGTTGCGAGTGAACAGGTGGACGGAAATGTTCCCTTCGTTGTGCCGAATGTTTTGCGCTGGGGACCGAATCTAGCGGGTGGTTCAGCCGGCTGGGCAGATGCCGCCACCATTATTCCATGGAACATGTATCTCGCATATGGCGACAAGCGTGTTCTTGAAGAGCAGTATGAAAGTATGAAGGGCTGGGTTGAATGGATCACACGGACCAGCAAAGATGATCTCTGGAATACAGGCTTTCATTTTGGCGACTGGCTTTTCTACCGTCCATTTGATGACAATGATGGACACTCTGCAGTTACGGACAAATATCTGATCGCACAATGTTTCTGGTCGCATTCAACCCAGCTTGTGATCAATGCAGCAAAGGTTCTCGGGAAGAATGGTGACGTACAAAAATATTCCACACTCTTGCAGCGAATCAAAGATGCCTTTAACAAAGAGTATGTGACATCCACTGGCAGACTGGTCTCAGGAACACAAACTGCGTACGTACTTGCCCTTAACTTTGACATGCTTCCGCAGGCACAGCGAAAGCAGGCTGCTGATCGCCTCGTAGAGAACGTGAAGTCATATGGAAACCATTTGTCTACGGGGTTTTTAGGAACGCCTTATCTCTGTCATGTGTTAAGCCGTTTTGGTCACGATGACGTAGCCTATACGTTGCTTGAGCAGGAGACTTATCCATCCTGGCTGTATCCCGTGAAGATGGGTGCCACGACTATCTGGGAAAGGTGGGATGGAATCAAACCTGACAGCACATTTCAAACTCCGGGCATGAATTCCTTTAATCATTATGCCTATGGCGCTATCGGTGACTGGATGTACCGGGTTGTCGCTGGCATCGACACAGAAGAGTCTGCTCCAGGATACAAATCGATCGTGATCAAACCACACATCGGTGGCAAACTGACGAATGCTTCAGCCGAACTTGAAACAACGTATGGTGCGGTAAAGTCTGCCTGGAAAATTGCGGATGGAAAAGTGATTTTTGACGTTGAAATTCCAGCGAATACAAGAGCAGTTGTCTATTTCCCTTCTTCAAAACAGAACTCGATCACAGAAAATCAGAAAGCTTTGGCGTCATCAAAAGATTTTAAAGTGCGCGGTGCGGAAGGTGATTATACAGTGATTGAGTTAGGATCGGGGAAGTATCAGTTTGTAGGGGAGCGATAGAGTTCTTCGTGAACCCCGTGAATTCACCGATGGCAAAGGAGAATATCCAACACTCAACATTCAGTATTGACTGTTGAATGTTCGACATTTTTTTCTTTTCACCTTACCCCCAACCCTCTCATAAAGGAGAGGAAGTTGAGTGCTTGAGCTGTTCCCTTCTCCTTTAGGAGAAGGGCCAGGATGAGGTGAATCGAAAAATTATCTCACCGTAATCACCTTCTCCCCTTTCGTCACCAACTTTCCAAAAGCCGATAACCTCAATCCGTTATCTGCTGCGACTTTTTCGAATTCAGTTGCTTTGTTTTCGTCAACGGAAATCAACAGGCCGCCACTCGTTTGCGGGTCAGCCAGAATTGCTTTCTGTTCATCGGTAAGCGAAGAAATTTTTGATCCGTAGCTGTCGAGGTTTCGCGTTGTTCCGCCAGGCATGCTCTTCTGTTGGATATAGTGTTCGAGGAAATCGAAGCGCGGAACTTTAGAAAATTCGATCTCTGCAGATACACCGCTACCTTCACAGACCTCGCACAAATGCCCAAGCAAACCGAAGCCGGTGACATCCGTCAGCGCATTCACATATGAAAGTTTGCCGACCACTGCACCGAAAGAATTTAGCGTAAGCATCGTGTCGGTTGCTTTCTTTAGATGTTCCGCTTTCACAATTCCTTTTTTCTGTGCAGTCGTTGTTATACCAATGCCGAGTGGTTTGGTGAGATAAAGAACGGAACCTTGCTTTGCGGTGTCGTTTCGTTTAAGATCTTCTTTCTTCACTTTCCCTGTTACGGCAAGACCAAACACAGGTTCAGGACAATCAATGCTGTGGCCACCAGCCAGTGGAATTCCAGCTCGGGCGCAGACACTTCTGCTTCCCTCAAGCACACCTTGAGCAACTTCTGCAGCAATTTTATTAATCGGCCATCCAAGAATTGCAATTGCCATCAGCGGATCACCGCCCATGGCGTACACATCACTTATTGCATTGACAGATGCTATGGCTCCGAAGGTGAATGGATCGTCAACGATTGGCATAAAAAAATCCGTTGTGCTGACAATGCAGGTTCCATCGCCCAGGTCAAAAACTGCGGCATCATCTTTGGACTCATTGCCGACAAGCAGATGCGGAAAAATCCCTTTAGGAGTGTTAGAATGAAGGATAGTATCCAGTACCATGGGGGATATCTTGCAACCGCAACCTGCACCATGACTATATTGTGTCAGCTTAATTTGTTCCATGGCCGCAAATTTATCAACTTAAGTCAATACCATTCCGTATGGGAGATCAAAAAATACCCGGCATTTACAATTACTGCGATCGTTGGTGCGAGCGTTGTGCGTTCACGAGACGGTGCACTGTGTTTGAAAATGAACTCGATGCTCCTTCTGAGTCACTCGATGTAAACAACAAAGCCTTTTGGGACAGACTTGCAGAAAACTTTTCGAAGGCACGCAAGGTGCTGGAGCAAGCCGCTGCACAGTATAATATTGACCTTAAAGAAATTGCGCAGGAGGCAAACGATATCAACCTCAAACAAAAGATAATCCGCCAGGAAAGCCGGGAGCATCCGATCGGTCAATTGAGTTGGCAGTACAGTAAGCTTTCCATGGAATGGCTGAAAAGGCAACCCGGGATGCTTGAAAAACTCGAGGAGATGAAAAATGAACTAACAATTGGCGTTGAATCTGTTGAATCGGGGAAAGAGAAGATGGCCATGATCAAAGACTCACTGGCCGTAATTAAGTGGTACGAAACCTTTATTCACGTAAAACTTATCAGGGCACTTTCGGGAAAAGTAAAGGCAGCGGATGATGAATTTGTCGAGCTTGAGGATTCGCCCTTTGGGTCCGACTCCGATGGGTCAGCCAAAGTCGCCTTGATCGGTATCGAGCGATCGATGCAGGCGTGGGCAAAACTTTTTGATTTGCTTCCTCAGCATGAAGATGACTTTCTCAGCATCCTCGGTATTCTTGATAAGCTCAAAAAAATGTCAATGGAAGAATTTCCGAAGGCGATGAGTTTTCACAGACCCGGCTTTGACGACTAGGCGTGAGTGGCCTGCATCGACTTCTTTTCCTTCAACAGGAAGGACGAAATCACAAAGACTATTATCCCCATTCCCAGGATTGGTATTGAATATCCGGTCATATATTCCAGGACAAAGTTCTGATTTTCGCTGGCTGCAGTTGTACTTATCAGAGTAACTTTAATCAGACCGATAGCGAGAAGGAGTAACGCGGTTCCTGCAATAACTCCAAGGCGTTTTTTCGTAGACATGATGTGATTTTGTTAATCACCCAATGTCTTTAATTAATAATCTCGATGTAAGCCCCGGATTTGGTATAAATGTGTTGTGTGAAGTTCAGCCGCGTACTGGTTCCACGTTAGCGCTCAAAAGCTCGTCCACAAGATTGCTTGAGTCCGTTGAATTCCAGGTTGAACGCAAGGCAATCCGATTTGTCTTCTTCGACATCCCAGTAGCATAGGCTTTGTCGTAGTAATTCAGCAGGATATCGATTGTAGAAGACATGTCTCCTTCCATGAGCTTCGCCTTTGCGGAATTGAAGTGCTGGCCTCCAAGTTTCTTCACAATTTTTTCCATGCTTGCGAGGAATTCCTCTTTTGGTGCCGACCCATATTCAGCGACCAGTCGCTTGATGCGATCTTCTTTTGAAACTACAACTTCAACCAGAGGAGCCTTCGACATGGCATGCCAAAGATCCAGTGGAAGAAAAATTTTACCCACAGCGATCGATTCATCTTCAATCCAAATTCTCCTGCTTAGATCAAGCTGTTGAATTTCTTCAAACAGATTGTTTTGAAATTGTTCCGTGGTTGGCTGAGGCGGCATCATCAGTCCACCAAATACCGAACCTTTATGATTGGCTAATTTTTCCAGGTCTATAACCTGCTCGCCTTTTTCTTTGAGTGTTCTGAGAATTTCACTTTTACCACTTCCCGTACTTCCTCCGATTACGACAAGTTGAAACGGAAGTTTGAAGGACTGATTTACCTCGTGGCGGTATGCTTTATAGCCACCGCTTAGCTGATGGGTTTTCATCTTCGCCATCCCAACGAAATGACAGAAATTTCCGGAACGCATTCCCCCACGCCAGCAGTGCACGAGCAGTTCGTTGCCGTTCGCCACTTGTTCTGCTTCAGTTACAATGTCAATGATGCGCGGACCTACAAGCCTAAACCCCGTTTTGATCGCCTCGAGCTGGCCTTTCTGTTTGTAATCGGTCCCAACAGCCTTGCGTTCTTCGTTATTGAGGATGGGGATATTAACAGCACCGGGGATGTGCCCTTCCATAAATTCACCCTCTGACCGAACGTCAGCGACAGGCAGAGTCTTGCGTAATTTCAGGAATTCTGGAACGGAGATAATCACGATGCAAAGATAAGAAAAGTCGACAGTCCACGGTCGATAGACGACAGTGAACTGTCGACTTGCTAATCGGAGAAGTTCACTGCAATACTTGTTGCAATCCCAAACCTAAATCCATAGTCCATCATCCTGCCCTCACGAAAAGCTGCGGCTGCTTCCAGGCGGAAAATGCGTAAGATGTTATCAATGGAATATCCGACCTCGGTGTAATTTCCGGAGGTTGGTGTTGCCAGGTAATTGATGAACACATTTTCACGAATTCCCGCAAGGCGAACATACGTGATGTTCGACACTAGAAACTTGCGGAACTGGTAGTGAGCGTTTGCTACGAAATATTCATTGTTCGTGCTGTACTTGTAGTAGTCAAGCAGACGAAAACTTCCAGCTGGATCGCTCGTGATCAGTGGTGTTCTGTTACCCTGGAAGTGCTTGTAATCCATGAAATACATGGGGTCGTTGTTGAAAAACGTTCCACCTCGCAGCGCAAAATGAAATATGCCACGCGCGCCCATTTTGATTTCGTGTTTGATACCTAGCTCGAGATTGTCAAACTCAACATCGCCACTCAAAGTCGGTGATGGAAACGCCCTGCGATAATCGAGCATCAACGTAGGTGATGATCGATCGATGGCATATTTGCGTCCGTTCCGAATCCTATACTTCAGCCATGGTCTTGCGCTCAACCCTACAGCACCGATGAACGCTGTATGTTTCGGGAAACCCGTTCCTTCAAAGTCTGTGTAGTCGTTTGGTAACTCTTCATTTGCAGGACGATTAGGTGTGTACCCTTCGACTTTCTTTCGATCGATCAATTTGAAGTCGCTGTTGTTGAAAAGTTCAGTCCGTTCAGACCATTGCCAATTTGTTGTGACGGTGAGGAATGGATTGACGACTCTGCGATATCGAAGCTCATAGTAATCGCGCTCGTAAATCTTCATCAGATTCCGTTCCAGCAAAAGCGTGGTGAGCGTATTTACAATCGGCAGAATTGGGTCATCAGAATTATATTGCTCGACATACACACCGCGTTCAAACTCAAGTCGTGTTTTTCGATTTGAAATCCGGAATGTTCCATAGCCTAGGAATTTTTCGCGCTCGAACGAGTAACGCACAAGTGGTGTGATGCTCAACCGCGTTCTGTTTGTATCCTGCAGAACTGTTCCGATAGCAACTTTGTAAACAAGATTAAATCCCTCGACCGTGTTAAAACCCCCGGTCGGTGTGTAGATCCGGAAGTTCGAATGCTTGCCAATTTTATAATTGTCACCCGTGAGAATATCCCAGGGTTGAAATCCTTTGTGTTTAGATTGCTTCAGCGTGTCGCCTTCCTCTTTTGCACGTTCGATTTTTGCAATGCTGTCAGACTTTTCATAGCCTTTAATTTCTTCTCTTGTCAGAGGAATCGGGCGAACCATCGCCCAGTAAGACGAATCTTTCTTGTAGGCGAGGCTATCGATAGTAAACGTGTTGTCGGACAGAACTTCGGGTTCCTTTTGTTGCTTGCGTTCCTCTTTCTCATACTCTTTCACAATCGTCTTCAACTCTTTTCGGGTGATTTCTTCACCTGCAGCGAGACGCTCCTGCAGTTTTTT
Source organism: Chryseosolibacter sp. (assembly GCA_036402115.1). Taxonomy (GTDB): domain Bacteria; phylum Bacteroidota; class Bacteroidia; order Cytophagales; family Cyclobacteriaceae; genus Chryseosolibacter. The sequence goes on along the minus strand of DASWTM010000051.1, from coordinate 18,681 downwards.
CGTATCGTCACCCGATTTTTTCTTCGTGATCGGTTTTTGTTTTTTTTCGATCTCTTTGGCTAGATCTTTTTCTTTTTTCTCATCGATCACGTCCATGTTTTCAACATACAACTTCGGATTGAGCGCAATCTTGTAATTGCTTACAGACGCCAGGTAATTGTATTCAAATTCAAATCCGAATACTTTACCATCGACTTTGAATTTGTGCGATACCGGAAGCCAAACTTTGTCTTCGATCGGATTCGCCATCATCTGCATGTAGATATCGATCCCAAGCTTATTCGTATGAATATCAACGCTGTGGAGACTCCAGGAATCTTCCACGATATAAATCATACCATCTACAACATTGTCACCTTTTGAACGTGGAATAACCTTGATGCGGCTGATGTCATAATCGCGATCCTTATACGTTCCATGATATTCGAACTTGTAATACGAAAACGCCTTTGGAGACAGAGGTGAAATCGTCTCAGCTACTTCCGGCTCGTAAAAACTTCCGAAGATGAATGAGTTGGGAGAGGTATTGTTGTCCTTGCCATCACTTCGAATGGAAATAACTTTCTCTTCGAATTTATTCGGCCGCGTAAACTTGATATCACTGACAGATTCGGAAATGTAAACGCGGTTCTTCTCGATCCCTTCCTTTTCGAGTTGCTTTTTCGCCAGCCATGGATAGTCCTTAAGTTTGCCGGCTCCTTTGATATAAACTCGTGCTGTATAACTGTCCAGAATATTTCGGTGATAATTCGCTTTCGCGATCGCCTTGCGCATAATGGTGTAGGCAGGGTCTTCCGCATTGCCATCCACTTCCACGGTCTCAAGGATGATATCCTGGGGCGCCAGTGTAATGTCAAGTTGAACAAATTCATTCGTCACCTGCACAACCCGGACCGCAGTGCGTTTACCCAGATGCTGGAAGACCAATTCGTATCGGCCGGGTGCGAGTTGGATTTCAAAGTTTCCGTCTTCGTTTGCCGTTGTGCCTGTTCCGAGTTGCTTTACAAAGATTGTTGCAAAGGAGAGTGATGACCCGTCATCCGCTTTGATAGTACCCTTGACACCACCGGTTTGAGCCAGTAGTGGTGAGAGGGAAATAAGAAAGACAAAAGCGAGAGGTAAAAATTTATTCAAGCGTATCAGAATTTTCAATGAAGGTAGAAGCCTTTAGTCCGGATCATTTCCTCAACCGGGTCGGCAACCAGATAACGCACAGAACGTCCTTTTCTGATTGTTTCGCGAATGAATGTAGCGGAAATGTCGAGCATGGGCGCGTCCACCATAGTAACGTTAGGATGCTGTTTTAGTTCTGAAGGTTGCGCGCCCGGCCGTGGATATACATATAATCCATAGTCGCGCAGAATGATCTCATAATTTTTCCACTTGGTGAAACTGCCGAGGTTGTCTTCCCCAATGATTATCTTGAATTCTTTATCGGGATGCTTTTCCTTCAGATGGACCAGCGTATGAATGGTATAACTGGGCTTTGGCAGATGGAATTCAATGTCCGACACTTCGAGTTTATAATTGTCGTGGATCGCGGCACGTACCATATCATAGCGGTCATGCTCATGAAGAAGCCCCTTGCTCGGCTTGAACGGATTCTGAGGCGACACAACAAACCACACTTTCTTCAGGTCACCACTCTCCACCATCAGGTTGGCAATGATGAGGTGGCCCATATGGATGGGATTGAACGAACCGAAGAAGAGACCTATTTTCATAACACCCGTAAATCCCCAAGGGGAGCTCAGGGGTCAAATTACTCACCGGAACAATTAAATCATAACTGTCTTTAAATCAGTTGTACGGCTTGAAAATCCAAAAGCCAAGAACCAAAATCCAAGATAATGCAGTCGTTTCATGCTGAGGTTGAACAAAATTTTTAGAGGGTGAAAGCCTCCCCTTTAGGTGATTTTGGGGTAATTTCGCGTCCATGAAAATAGCTGAAATTCACACCCAGAAAGGCGTTATGAAGATCAAGTTCTTCGAAAAGGATGCGCCTAAAACAGTTAAAAATTTTATTGACCTCGCTGAACATAATTTCTACGATGGGCTGACGTTTCATCGCGTTATTCCAAATTTCGTGATTCAGGGCGGCTGCCCGAATGGAATCGGTAATGGCGGGCCGGGTTACAAAATCGATTGCGAGCTGACAGGCGACAATCAGTATCATGACCGAGGTGTTCTCTCGATGGCGCATGCCGGCAGAAACACAGGGGGTTCTCAATTCTTCATTTGTCATAGTCGGGAAAACACGAAGCACCTCGATCGCAACCATACCGTATTCGGCAAAGTGTACGAAGGCCTTGAAGTGATCGATCAGATCAGGCAAGGGGACAAAATGGAAAAGATTGTAATTAAAGAAGTAGAAGGAGTATAGTAGGGAAGCCGGGAGGCCGGGAATGCTAGAGCAAGTAGCTCAGTATGATAGAGTCGCCTGCGACCGGTTGCCGGGAAACGTTGGTAGTTTGGAGTTTGTAGTTTGTGGTTTTCGGTTGGCACCATGAGCCACAAACTTTTTTATTGGTGAATGTTTTAAGAACAAGTTTTGAGGAAACGACTGGCGGAAGATGCGGGAATTCGGAAGCGGTTTAACGCACGTGTTGACCGATTTGGAAAGAAGGTCAATTATAAGGGCTATTCAGAAGATACGATTTTACTGAAAGAGATTACGGATGCCGAGTCGAAGGAGGTGGTTGCAGATCACCTCTGGTTTACTTTTTCGCTTGCCTTTCAAAAAGCAAAAATCACGGAAGGATGTACGATTGAATTCGATGCCCGAGTAAAAGATTACACCAAGGGCTATGTCAATAAAGCGATCGGTATCAACAACAAAAAGAAGGATTTCAAACTCAGTCATCCAACGAAAATAGTTGTCCTTCATAACGGGCGCTGAGAAAACGCAAAAAAGAAGAACGCTCCTTTCGAAGCGTTCTCTTGCGGCTGACACAAATCAGCACGCGCTCATTCCCAATCTGAAAGCCTTATTGATAGAAATATCTTGTCACCATCGACAACGTGCTCGATTTGTAAAGCGTCTTTTGTTCGGTTGGAAAACCTTCGCCATCATACTTGTACTGAATGGATTCAGGGATTAGTGAGGGGAATGCACATCCTACGTAATTCACGTTCTCGGCAATCTTATTGTTAATCGAAAAATTTCTGAAGTTATAATCCAGATAGCCAAGGTGCGCTAACGGATTGATGTTCTTGTCATACGTGTAAGTTCCTGTGTTACACAAACCGCCAAATCGAGTTGTCTTATCCTTCGAAATATTTTTATAAACATAATTGAACTCATATTCGAAAGAGCCTCCATTTGAGAAGGTATACGCAGCTTTGATCAATCGATCAGTATAGTTATAGGTGATATTGACTTCCGAAGTTACTCCAGCGGCATAGTTGACTTCCTGAATTCTGGAGACATGACCGTCATCCTGATAGGTGTAGAAGTCTTCGATGTACGGAGCGGTGTGGCCAACATGATATCCCGAAAGCTGTGTCAGTCTTTCGGCCGCATACAGGAAGACAAAGTATCGCTGCTCGACAAACGTGTTTAAGCTGTCAACAAATCCATAGATGCGCATCTTGCTCGGCTTGCCATCCACGCGATATTCATATTCTATTTTCGATTCCGGATCCAAATAGGTAGCTCCCCACTCGTTCGGATCTGCGCGCTCTGTGTAATTGATAAAATACGACACTTTTTTAGGCTGTCCGGCGCCACCAAGCACATACGTAGTGGGCACTTCGCCAGCAGCACCTTCTTCCAGGTGTTCCCCGGAGATGATTTGCTTGTCAGTAATTCCCCAGTGATTAATTGCAAATTCATAGTGATGAAATCCCTTTTTGATTTGCAAGTCGTTATCGGTAGGACCAACGTATGAATATTCACTGCTCCATTGTTGAACGTTGTCAGCATTGAACCCTGTCACGATTATTTTTGTATCAACATCCTGGTAGACGATATCGCCTACAGTCAATTCAACTTTAACCCGCACGCTCAGTTTGTCTGGTTGAACCACATCGAAACTGAAAGAGGCATAACCAAACGCTTCTGGATTGTCAGTTGATGAAATTTCCAAGACTTCTGGCTTAATCTGCGTTGCTGCGTCTTCTGAAACAAAAAACGGAATCGGTAGGGGATTCGAAACCAGGTTGGCTTTTGGGGATCCCGCAACAGGTGTTGCATACATCGCCTGATTGTTTTCATTTACAACGATAAACGAAGTGATTTTGTAACTACCTGTTTCAAGTGTGATGTTCTCCGTCACGTATCCGCTTCCAAAGCCAAGCAACGTCAGCTTTTTGTTTTCGAGGACCGCCTCTCCCGCGCTGTTTTGTACAGTTAAGTAAATTGAGGTAGGCGTTCCGGTCGCGTTTGAGCGTCCACCGGAAAGTTGCTTTTGCTGAAAGGAAAAGGAAACTCTTCCCGATTTTTTCGTGATGGCATCTTCCTTGTCGCATCCCATCGCAAAAAGTGCGAGGGCAACTACCAGTACGTATTCGATAATTCTCTTCATAAATTTTTTTACCTGTGGATTGTTATACTCCTTCAGACACATAAAGTTGTTTGAGAGTAGATCGATTTGCCGTGACGCAATCGAAATACGGAGATTCCCTTAACCATTAGCGAGTGGCAGGCCTAACGCTTGTCAGTCCTCACAGAAAGATTTATCTTTATTTTAAACCCACTGCCATGAAACCCTCTATTGATCTTGAATTACCAGGTCCAGGAACTTCAACTGTAGCTAAGAAGGCGCGAACCCGTTCAAACTACTACGTGATTATTTCCATTTGGGCGATGGTCATTGTGTTGGCAGGCTTTACGTTGACTTACGTGCAACCGATGATAAGTCGCTCGGGCTCCTTTCGACCATTGGTGCATACGCATGCGTTTCTTTATTTTTTGTGGATGGTACTTTTTATCGTGCAGCCCCTCTTAGTGCGGCTGGGTTACACGCGGATTCACAAAAAGCTTGGCATCGGTGGACTCGTGCTGGCAGGGCTGATGATCATCTTCGGAGTGATTGTCGCAATAACCGGTGCCAGATTAAACAGTCCCGTGCTGACTGTGGGTGGTTTTACTGCTAAGCAATTTTTGATCGTTCCGATGACCGATATGCTTCTGTTTACAACGTATTTTGTTGCTGTGCTAGTTAAGATGAAAGATTCTGAAAGTCATAAACGCCTTATTATATTAATGACGCTTTCGGTAATTCCCGCAGCGGTTGGCCGTATCACGGGAATTTTTGGGATTTCAAATTTCTTTTTGATTCTGTTTATTCAGCACGGAATTCTCTTTGCCGGAATTATTAATGACCTGGTGAAGAGAAAAAGAATTCATCTGGTCTATGTCTGGGGAGGCCTGCTACTACTTGCGGTTCATTTCACGCGTTTTCCGCTTGGCGCATCGGAGTGGTGGAGCAATGTAGCTAACTGGCTTGTCGATTAGCACGCAGGGAGATAACTCATTTTAGTCGATGCCATTATTTTTCGCATACTCCATCAGTTGAGAAAGGGTATTCAGCTTCAACTTTCGTTTGATGTTCGTGCGATGCGTGTCTACGGTTCTGTCGCTTATGAAAAATTGTGCTCCGATTTCTTTATTAGATTTCCCTTTGACAATCTCCCGGAGAATCTCTCGTTCGCGTTGTGACAATACCTGGTCGGCATCATGTTCCTGCTTGTAGTGGGTACCCTCCACAAAGAAGTCTTTACCTTGAATTGCCTTATGGATGGAGTGGAGAAATACATCTCTGTCGACATTTTTCAAGATATACCCGTTTGCACCGGCAGCAATCATTTTACTTATGAAATGCGATTCATGATGCATTGTCAATGCGATAATTTTTACCTGCATGTTTATTTTTCGAAGAGTGCGTGTTGTTTCAACACCATCCATGTCGGGCATCTCAATGTCCATCAGAATGACCTCGGGTTTAACGGCTGCAGTTGTAAACGCATCCGTGAGGAGTTTTCCACTTGTAAATTTGCCCAGCAATTGCAACTCCGCGATACTTTCCACAAGGCTGCCCATCGCCTCGAGCATCAACGTGTGGTCATCGGCTATGTAAATTCCAATTTTTCTCATAGGTCGACTTCGATATTCGTTATCGTTCCTTTTCCTAGTTGCGAAGCGATATCTACCACAGCTCCGATTACTTCAGCCCGCGTCATAATGTTAACAAGACCCGCTCCCTTTTTTACTTTCATGGGGTCGAAGCCTTTTCCGTTGTCTTCGAACATGATCGAAAGGTGGCGCGCTGAAGTCTTCACGCTGACCTTAACAAACGTTGCTTCTGCATGTTTGGAAATATTGTTGATGATTTCCTGGCTGATGCGATACAAATTCACCGCGACTTCCTGATCCAACTCGATGTTGTCCTCGCCATCGAATGAATACGTGGCAAACGAGTTTTGAACCAATTCGCGTAAGGCGGAAGCAAAACCTTCACGCATCAGTGAATACGGAAGCAGTTGATGCGAAATATTCCGCGCTTCGACACAGGCATCATCGATAATGGCCGAAGCGCGTGAAGTCTTTTCCAGCAAGCTTTTGATTTCATCACCTGGGCGAATCGCCTGCAACGAGAGCTTTGCAGCGCCCATCATTTGCACAAGGCCGTCATGAATATCACGCGCGATATCCTGCTGGACTTCCTCCTGCGTGTTAATAATAGTTTGAAGCCGTATTTTGTTTTGTTGCTGTTTTTCAAGGGCGAGTCGAAGCTTGTGGCGGTTTCGGATAACGATCAGAATAACAACAAAGATCAATACAACGATCACGCCTATTGAAAGGATGAGGATAATCCTTCCACGTTGAGCCTGCAGCTCTAACTCTTTTTCTGCTAATAATTTTTCACGCTGTTCGGTTTCATACTTTTCACGAATCTCATTAACAGCTTTTGCATTTTGCAAGGCGATCGTGCTGTCTTTGAAAATCATCGACTGCTTCAGGTGTGAGTACGCGTCTGGAAATTTTCCGGTCAGCGAATCTAGTGTTGCGAGATGCTCATAATAATAGTTGAGAAAAACATAGTCGTTTAGCGCACTGCTGGTTGCAATGCCTTCGCGAATGGTTTCGTTTGCCTCAGCATATTTTTTGAGCTCCATCTGCCATTCAGCCAGGTTCAGCAGATCATTTTGAAGGGCTTTTACCTGACCCATTTCGCGCTTCATGCGAATCGGCCCAGCAGCGATTTTAATCGACTCGGTTAGATTCCCTTGTAAGGCGCGAAGAATGGCAATCGATGAAAGTACATAGCTTTCAACGGGCATGTTGTGCGTGATTTCCGTGATGGCTTTCGCGCGCATCAGGTACGCTTCTGCGCGAGGCAAATTTCCCAACACCATGTTTGCATTGGCCATTCGCGCGCAGTTCCTTGCAATAATATCCGCGTGCTTCGAAGAGTCTGACAAGTTCATCGCTTCATTGAGAAGACTGATAACGCGTTTCATATTTGGCTCCAAAGAAAAGTAAAGCGAGGCCATTCCTGTCAACGCAAGTATGCGATGCTTCACCGCCCCATTGTTTACCGATAACGTTAATGCCTTTTGATAAAAGGGCAACGCTTTCGGTGGTTGATTGAGTGAATGCCAATACCGCGCCCGTACGAGTGGCACTCCGATCTGATTGAGACCCGTGGTGTCGGTTTCTTCTGCCCGTTGAGCATACACCAAAACAGAATCCGTCTTGCCAAGCTCTATTGACGAAAAAGCGATTTCAATCAGCGCAGCAGATTCGGTTGTCTTGTCTCCAGCAGCTTGTGCCAATGATTTCGCCTGAAATCCATAATCAATCGACTTTTGAAAATAGCCTTCGTGATTTTCAATGCGTGATGCTAGTAGAAAGACGTGTTGATCCGTAGCACGAGAAGTGATAGCCTTTGCCAGGAATGCCCTGGCATGAGCAATATTTCCGTTCTCGAAAAAGAATTTTGCAGAATCAAAGTTGACGTGATTCTGTGCAAACGCAGCCGTGAAAGACACACACACGCTTGCTATTAAAAATATTCGCATCATGAGCTTGGGGTACAGGTGGTCGAATTTAAAACATTACGATGAACTCACCGATTCGGTTTTAACAGTGCTGCGTAAATTTCAGATGAATTTAACCTCGATTTAACGGCTCTAGTAAAAACGGGCGATTGGAACCCTGCCTCCGCTGCGACTAAACCCAGTGTCTTCTTGCTGATTGGATAAGGCACCCACGGATTCGATTTTTCCAGATCATACTCGATGAGAATCAAAGTGCCAGTGGATTTCAAGTGGACAAGTCTGAGTTGATCCAGTAACCTCGCCTGGTCAATCACATAGTGCAGCGAATTGGCCATGATGATCCCATCACACAACGGCAGGTCGCCCGGAAGGTGATTCAGGTCGGCCTTCACGGTTCGTAACGCGATCTCTATACGTGAAAATGCAATGGACCTTACTGCTTTATCGTCCCGATCGAGTGCTACGATTTTACTTCCGGAGGGAAGAATGTCGGCAAGGGCATTCGTGAATAAACCCTCTCCTGAACCGAGGTCAGCCCAAACCTGGTTCGGAAGCTGCTGATCTATACCTTGTTCAATTAAGCTTTTGGCAACTGCTAACTCCATCCCTAAAGATAGCAAACGGGAAAGGGATCCCGCTCGGCCTGCGTGTAGCCACTAGGGAGCATCTGCCCACGCATACATTTTACTGACAACGGAATAGTAATCTTCCCACGCCAGAAATTTTGCTGCCATAACCGGTCCCATGTCGCCCTTGAGTTTTTGATAATATTTTTCTTTCAGTTTGATCTCTCTTTCGAGGATGGCCAGGATATCATGACCCATCCGTTTGGATAATGCGGGCGTAAAATCGGTTGGTTCATTGGCATAATACGAAATCAATGAGTACTCCTCACCTAACAGATTATCCAAGTCTTCTTCATATTGATTGTACATGTTCCAGAACAGGTAGCCATTATCTTTTGTAAGATTCAACGCTTTCGCGATCATGTTGCGTTTGGCCTGCCGAAATTGTTCAGTGGAAGTTACCTTTGGATGAAAGCGGAAATTTTTAATCGAACTCTCATCATAGGCCGTTGACGCCTCCATCATATCCATAACTACTTCGCTTTGCAAAAATTGAAGTGACAGGTTTCCATTAAGTTCAGTACTGATTTTTTGATAATATTCACGCTTCGTTGCGATTGACTGCGTTTCCGCTGAGAGAAAGTTTTCAGCTGCCACCCTTGCATCTTCATTTGACGTTGATTCATTGATGTCAGCAATTGCTTTGCGAAGGCGGTGGGTTTGGGATGCGATTTTTCCAGATGCAGCGAGGTAATTCTCGTAAAGTGGCCAGAAGGTTTTTTCATGCCAGGCCGGTACATCAATACTATTTTTAACAAGAGCCAGTTTGTTTTTGCCGGTATAAGACACCAGGCTGGTAGTAGCCTCCTGGGCTGCCGCAAAAACGGTCACGCTTGCCGCAATGACGGTCATGAGAATTCGCTTCATAAAAAAACGTTTAGTGATACTACTGGCGGGGTCGTTACGTCTTACTTGTAGAATGTAATCATAGGCAGGAAGTTCCTCTACCTAAAATCTTAAAAAGTGTGCCGGGTATGCCGCGCGGATTGCCATCCGCGGTTGGGAGAAATTCACTAACCGTCAAAAACCTTAAAAAACGAATATTTTGACCCTAAAATAATTTTAACTGAGTTCCTTCAGGCGGTTGATCCACACGAACCAGTGGCTCCACAAAATTCGATACTGAAATTCCCAAAAGCCTGATCTTGTCCTGGTCGTCAAGTGCTGCAGTCATCAATTGGGTGGCGATTGCCAGGATCGATTCCTTGTCGGATGTGGGATCGAGTAATGATTGGCTGCGGGTGATCTGCCGGAAATCGTGGAATTTGACTTTTAAGGTGATCGTCCGTCCTTTCAGTTCATGCTTTTGCAGGCGCGCGTGAACACTTTCCGCCAGCTTCTTCAGTTCTTCCCGCAACTCCTCGATAGTTGTCAGATCGGTCGAGAAGGTGTCCTCAGCACCGACCGATTTGGTTTCGCGGTTGGGTCGCACCTCCCGGTTGTCAATTCCCCGCACGATCTGATAAAAGAATCTTCCACTTTTTCCGAAACGGCTAACGAGGTCTTCTTCTGAAAGCTTTTTGAGATCTGCTCCGGTGAACAATCCCATCCTGCGCATTCGGTCAGCGGTGACTTTTCCGACACCGTAGAATTTTTCAATCGGAAGACTTTCCATGAAACTCTCGATGCGCGAAGGGCCGATGAACGTCAGGCCATCTGGCTTGTTAATATCGGAAGCGATCTTCGCCACAAACTTATTGATCGAAACACCTGCGGATGCTGTGAGATTCAACTCTTCTTTAATAGAGGCGCGTATAGCCTTCGCGATATCAATAGCAGAACCAATATTTTGCTTGTCGGTCGTGACATCAAGAAATGCTTCATCGAGCGAAAGCGGCTCAATTAAATCTGTATACCGACTAAAGATCTCGCGAATTTTTGATGAAACCTCTTTGTAGACGTCAAAACGCGGCCGGACGAAAATTATATTCGGACAAAGCTGAACAGCTCGTTTCGATGGCATGGCCGAGCGAACACCATACTTCCGCGCTTCATAGCTGGCTGTTGCTACCACACCGCCTCTTCCCTCCGGGGAACCGCCCACTGCGATCGGCTTCCCACGCAAATCCAGATTGTCACGCTGCTCGATGGAGGCGTAGAAGGCGTCCATGTCGATGTGGATGATTTTCCGTCTGGGCGATGTGCTCATGTGCTCCGGTATTTGTGTGCTCATGTTGCAATCAGACAGGATAGTTAAATGTCCTATGCAGGAACGGGTTCCGCTACGAGAGGAAGTTCAAACGAAAAATTAGATCCTTTTCCAACAACACTGTCGACCCAAATGCGGCCTCCGTTCTTTTCGATAAACTCTTTACATAAGATGAGTCCCAGACCGGTACCTTTCTCATCGGCCGTTCCTTTTGTGGTGTGCTTGGTGTCAATGCGGAAGAGTTTATCCATCACTTCTTTGCTCATCCCAACGCCTGTGTCTGAAATGGAAACGATGACTTTATTTTCGGCTGTCGATGTTTTGAGTGTGACTGTACCTTCTCCTGGCGTGAACTTGATCGCGTTCGAGACAAGATTCCGAACAACGGTATTGACCGAATTTCGGTGTGCGTTGATGACAACGTTCAATTCACCCTGCAGCACAAGCGAAATCTTTTTGTTCTGTGCCTGTTGCTGGAGCAGTTCCTGATTTTGTTTGAGCAGTGCGGCAATGTCGAACGGTTCCGGCTTGAATTCGATGTTTCCGGTTTGAGATCGCGACCATTCGAGGAGGTTTTCGAGAAGAGCAAAAAGGTTCTTCAATGACTTATCGAGATCTTTCGCCAGCATTTTGATTTCATCTTTGCTCAGGCTGTCGGTGTGATTGATCAGCAAACCTGAAAACGAAGTCAGCGAATTGAGCGGGCCTTTCAAATCATGACTGATGATGGAAAAGAATTTGTCTTTCGTAGCGTTGAGTTCCTGAAGTTTTGCATTCTGATCGCGCACGGTGTTGTTGGCAACCTGAAGGATTTTGTTTGTTTTCCGTTTCGACAAGTAACCATAGAATACGAGAAGGAGCACCACAGCTACGAAGGCCACAATGGTGATCAGGAGATTGCGCGTTTCTTTTTCTTCTTTCAACTCTTTCTCACGAGCAATTTTAATGTTTTCTAGTTTCTGGATCTGACCTTCCTTCTTTTCAAATTCATAACGATTCTGCGCTTCGAGGAGTTTTTGTTCGTCACGCTCCTGCTGAATGAAATCCGAAATGGTAACGTAATCTTCTTTAAAGCCAAGTGCCTTCTGATAGTCTTTGAGGTCTTTGAAAACGAGACTTAAATACTCGTAACTTTTTCTCATTTGCTGTTGGGCCTGCGCTTCTTTCGCTGCGGCAAGAGCAAGCTCCAGGTTCATTTGAGCGCGTTCGATGTTCCCAGTTTTGTAATACAGAATACCAACATTGTTATAAACAGTCGCGAGTCCTTCCTTGTTCTTTAATGCTTCGTAAATTTCGAGGGATACCACATAGTTCGCCAATGCTTTGTCGGTGTTCTTCATCTCGAGATAAAGTCCGCCAATCTCATTCAGGCAAATGGCTTCGTTTCGTTTGTCGCGGAGGGCTCTTCGTTTGGCAAGCGAGGTCTTGAACATCGACAGCGCTTTTTCATGCGCGCTTTTCTTCGCTTCAATCTTCGCAAGCTGGAAGTATGCCTCCGCTTCGTGCGGTGTCCCCTCAATCTCTTCAGTGAAATTTAATGCGCCTTGAAAGTCTTCGGTGGCTTCATCCACCGAACCCATTTGAGAATGGATCTGGCCTAACTTTATCAGGATTGTAATGGTGGTACGATTATCATTCAATGGCCGGTTCAACTCCAGCGCCTGATCCAGCATTTCGTCTGCTTTCTGAAAATTCCCGGTTTCACCGAATACGTCAGCAATCGCGATGTAAGTGATCACCTGGTCTGCTTTCAATTTTAGTGAGTCTTCAATTACGAGTGCGCGGATGAACTCGTCCATTGCTTTTTCGAAGTCGTTGCTGATCGTAAGGTGCAGAAGACCGAGTTCCTTATGCGCTTCCGCTTTTCTCGTCAGGTCATGAGCGCTGATCGCATCGTCAAGTTTACTTTCCGCTACAGCGAAAAGCGAGTCGGAATTTGTACCAAGACTTCCATTGAAAAAGTTTTCATAGGTATCGATCTTAGAGGTTTCCTGCGCCTGGGCAAAGAGGGAAAGGAAGAAGATCGTTCCGAAAAAAATAATTGCCTTACGAGACATACGGAAAGTTTACTGTAAAAATGGGGAAAAAGTGAGAGGATATGAGCGTGAAATGGAGAATTATCTTACATGGGGAGATGTTGATTCGTTGATTCGATGAGTAGTTGATTCGTTATTCCAGTCCAAAGGGTGGAGCATTGGCCTTATGGCGCTTACCATCTTAAACACACAAAGTTGGGAAGCCCTGAACGCTAGTTAGATCCGAAAACGAATCCACCAATAAACGGATCAACTAATCAACCTACTTCACCACCGGAAACGCCACCACCCTGACCTTGGTAAACCCATACGGAATCAATTGAATCGAAACCACTTCAGGCTCGACTTTTCCCTTGTAAACTCCATTACGATCGGTAACGGGTTGATGGGCCACACCATTCACGACTTTCCAATCCGGAATTTTTTTCGCGGAGGCTGTGATCTCGATTGGTGCGACTTTCTGATTCCAGACGAATTTCTGAGGCATCGGTTTGGTGGTGACTTTAAGATTTGCTTTCGGATCCTTTACGATGCTTTCGAGTAAACCGTAGTTCCACGGCTCGGTCGGGTAGATGCTGAAGTAGTCGCCTTCCTTTTCCTGCGTGGCCTTCTCCCAACGTTCGCCAAGTTTCAAGGCAAACACCAGCGGCCCACGTTCAATAGTTCTCGAGTTCTTCGCCCAATTGGAGGTGGTGACTTCCATCGGAAGTGTCAGTACCAGCTTGTCTTTATCACGCCAGTCGCGATCGATTACCACAATTGTATCGCCTTTCGATGTCTGCAAATTCTTTCCGTTCAGTGAGATGGATGCCTCTTTACACCACGCAGGAATCCGGAGGTGCAACGGAAAGGCTGCTGATCGTTTCGTAGCGATTTCAAAGGCAATTGTTTCTTCAAACGGATAGTTTGTGACCTCTCGGATAGTAACGTCCTCCTGATCTTTTCCAAGTTTCATCTTCAGCACGCTCGGACTGTAAGCCAATGCGGCAACGCCACCATCATTCGTTCCGTACCACAGGTGTGTAGCGAACTTCGTCCAGCCCTGGTGCATGTTGGATGTGCAGCACGTGTAGCCACTGCGCAAGCCAAACACATTGTTCATCTCTCGATCAAAGGGTAAGGAGAAATCAAATACACCCCTTGAAACTTCCACCTGGTTGGCGATCTGGAAATATTGCTTCGCGTTGTAATCATCCGTAGTCTGTGTAGGAAGTGCATTGAACGCCATTCGTTCGAGTGCATCCATGTATTGCCGGTCGCCCGTCACTGCAATGATCTTCTCGAGCGAAAACATGGCCTCAACAATCGCGCAGAGCTCAACACCTTGTGTCGGATCGTTGCCATGCAGATCTTCATCGCCTGAAAAAATTCCCATCGGCAAACCATGCAACGTCATTAGATCATTCCATCCTGTCTTGATAGCTTTTACATATTTTTCATCACCGGTTCGTTCGTAATTGATCACGGGTGATTTCAGTGCCATGCCAATATTTACCGCGTGTCGTCTCATCCAGTGTTCATCGGTCTGATTGGCTGCTGCCCAGATCACCCAGTCTCGGTTCCCAAGCCACGTGCTCCAGTCATAGGCTTGCGATTCGATCAGCGATGCCAACTCAATAAGTGACTTGTCACCAGTTTTCGAGTAGAGCCATTGTGCCATCATTACATTGTCGGCACCGCGGGATGTTGCCCACTCGGTCCATTTGCCGAGCGGACAATTTTTGATCGCTGACAGCTGATACTGAAAATACTTTGTCATGAATGGAATGACGCGCGCATCATTCGTGGCTTCGTAATATTGCTGCAGCACTTTCAGCATGATCATCTTCGGCCACCAGTCTTCACCGGATGCACAATTTTCTGGTGTAAGTTGCGCATTCTTTTCGCGCTCATCTTTTGTCACCGGTCCGAAGTATCCGGAGGGTCGTTGATGATCAAGAGTCCAGTTGATGTATTGCAGAACCTTTGATTTCAGCGAAGGATCATCGAGCAGGTATGCAAGTGGAACTGCTCCATCCAGCCAATATGGAGTTTCTTCCCAGCCGTCACCTTTCCCGCCAAGCCATCCGTTGTCATTCTTAAGTTTCGCGTGGACTTCGTCAAGATGACCAGTCGAACCGTTTGCCATAATCAGGAGCTGATCCTTAAGCCAACCTTCCGGCTTTACTGCACCGAGTGGCAGTTCATGATAGGCGGATGGCGTGAGCGATTGGCCAATGACTTCCGTGCAAGCCAAGCCGATCAATGCTGCGGCAATGACGTTACTGACTTTCATGTTTATTTGTTTTCGTTCGATTGCTCTGGTGTGATCATTTCAACTTTACCAACGATGCATCGTAAAGTTGCTTGTGTGATGCTTGCAATTTCTGCTCGGGCATCTTTACCACTTTGCGATCATACGTCATCAAACCATTCGTCTCAATTTCCACATCGGTCGTTTGTGTATACACTGCAGCAGACAATCCTTGTTTTATAAGGGCAGGAATTGCATCCATGAAGGATGTGTATTTTGTAAGGAGCTCCTCTTTATTAGGGAAACTCTGATATCCCCAGTTGTCTTTGCTCTGCCACGTGTGGCCTTCAAGCGGAAGCCCGAGTCCACCGAATTCACCAAGTACGATGATCTGTTCTTTTCCGAAGAGTTTTGGATCCGGCATGCAGGGAGCCGGATAATTATGAAGGTCGATGATGTGACCGGTGACTTCAAAGTTTCCACCACTGGCTGAGTTCACAAGCCGCGAGGGATCATACTTCATTGTCCATTCGGTGATTTCTTTTGTTTTGAATTGGCCCCATGCTTCGTTGAAGGGTACCCACACTACGATGCTTGGAAAAGCTTTCTTCGAATCAACGATTGCTTTCCATTCTTTTCGGAAGATAGCTTCAGACTCAGGCGTACGTTGTTTGTCATTCGCGAGTCCGATGATTCCCGGGCGCATATCCCAGTGGTTGCCCATGTCGCCACTTGGCATGTCTTGCCATACCAGCATGCCGAGCTGATCACAATGATAATACCAGCGCGCAGGTTCAACCTTAACGTGCTTGCGAATCATGTTGAAGCCCATCTCCTTCGTTTTGACAATATCGAATTTTAACGCTTCGTCCGATGGGGCGGTATACAATCCGTCTGGCCACCAACCCTGGTCGAGTGGACCATATTGAAACACGAACTCGTTATTGAGCAACATCCGCTGAACTCCGTTTGCATCCGGCTGCATGGAAATCTTACGCATCCCAAAATAGCTTTTGACATCGTCTACCACTTTGCCATTCCGCACAAGCTGAATCTGCAGATCATAAAGAAACGGATTGGATGGCGACCATAACTTGGCATTTGGAATAGATAGCGTTGCTGTTTCGCTAGCAGCTTCCTGTTCAGCAATCTTTTGTTTTCCATCCCAGGCGCTGACCCGGATTTTGTCACCCTGTTGCGCACCTTTTAACACAGCATTTACTGTAACGGAACCCTTGTCAATGTCAGGAACCGGAGTAGCGCTTTCGATGTACGATTTTGGAACGGCTTCGAGCCAAACCGTTTGCCAGATGCCGGTGACGGGTGTGTACCAGATGCTGCGCGGATTTTTAATTTGCTTTCCGCGTGGCTGCGGGCCATCATCGCTCGGATCCCAAACGCTGACAACAATTTCCTGTTGTTTTGATTTCGTCAGAAGCGGAGTGATGTCAAAGTAGAACGGGTCGTATCCACCTTCATGCTTGCCAGCAGATTTTCCATTGACGAAAACTTCGCAGCGCCAGTCAACAGCACCGAAATGAAGCAGGACATTTTTATTTTTTACGTCTGAAGGAGTTGTGAAGGTTCGCTTGTACCAGAGTGTGTTATCTTTCCCTACGGTTTTTCCAACACCTGAAAGTGCAGACTCGATTGCAAACGGAACAAGGATCTTCCCCGCATAGGCGGTGGGTTGTGTATTTGCGATTGCATAATCCCACAGGCCATTCAGGTTCGTCCAGTTCTCACGCACAAGCTGTGGTCGTGGATACTCTGCGTGTACATTGGTCGGATTAACCTTACCTGCCCACTCGGTTGTAATTTTCCCTTCGACAAGTTTCCATTCTTGGGCGGAGAGATTGCTGATAAATAATACGTAACAGAAGAGTAAGGCTACTTTCTTCATAGGTATGCTTGGTTGTTGATTTAAGGTTGATCAGTTGATTTGTTGATTAGTTGATTCGGACCATGGTCTTTTAGCGACTGATGAGAGTGGCTATGAGAGAAAACGGATCAACGATTCAACGAATCAACGTTTACACGTCACTTCGTTGTAAACGAATACATCGTCTGCGTGCGATAGGTTTCTCCCGGACGCAGTACTACCGAAGGAAAATCTTTTTTATTTGGCGAATCCGGGAAATGTTCCGTCTCCAAACACAATCCATAACGCTTGTTGTACACGGTTGAATATTTCCCCGTGATCGATCCGTCAAGAAAATTGCCCGAGTAGAATTGTATACCAGGTTCACTTGTACGCACACTTAAAACTCTACCAGTAGAAGGATCATGAAGCGTTGCTGCGACTTTCGTTGTGTCACCTCCGGTATTTAACACCCAGCAATGATCGTAACCCAAGCCAAACTCAAGTTGCTGATCTTTTTTGTCGATACGCGATCCGATTGCAGTTGGTGTTTTGAAATCGAAAGGTGTTTCCGAAACATTTTTCAATTGACCAGTGGGGATCAGCGTCTTGTCAACGGGAACAAACTTGTCAGCGTTAATATAGAGTTCGTGCTGTAAGATATCCGCTTTTGTATTCCCGCTGAGGTTAAAGTACGTGTGCTGTGTCAGGTTGATAATGGTAGGTTTATCCGTTGTTGCTTCGTAAAAGATTTTCAACTCATTGCTATCGGTGAGATGGTAGATAACCTGCGTGTTCAAGTTGCCAGGATATCCTTCCTCCATATCCTTGCTGGTATAAGTCAATTTCAATGCGGCACCATTTGCCACCCGATGTTCTTCGATGTCCCAGAAGCGCTTATCGAAACCGTTGGGTCCACCGTGAAGGTGATTTCCGTTGTTATTCTGACCTAGCTGATAGGATTTTCCGTCAAGCGTGAATTTTCCTTTGCCGATCCGGTTTCCATAACGGCCAATCAGTGCTCCGAAGTACGGACTACTCTTCAGATAGCCGGAAAGCGAATCATAGCCGAGGACAATGTCTTCGAAGTTTCCGTTTTTATCAGGTGCAGTTAACGAAGTAATGATCCCGCCATAATTCATGACGGTCATCGTCATACCGTTTTCGTTTTTCACTGTGAAGAGGGACACCGCTGTGCCGTCAGGAAGTTTTCCAAACGGAGACGAACTTACGCCAGCTTTTTTCTCTACCCGTGTAGTATCAGCCATTGCCGTGTCCTCAGTTTTTTTGGAATTGCATTGAACAAAGAGTAAGGGAGTCGCTGCCAGCAGCAGGACGAGTGAACGTTTTTTCATATTGGTTTAGATGGATTGTCATTTCGAAACGGGTGCAGTGGATAATACGCTTGTGCCGTCTTTGATTCTTACACGATATGCAGGCATGTCAATGTTGTATTTTTCCTTGTAGGCTTGAGTCAGCGAAGCAATTACTTCGTCCGCATCATTTTCTTTCAAAATGTTGATTGTGCAGCCTCCGAATCCACCGCCCATCATTCGCGCACCGAAAACTTTTCCAGTCTTCTTCGCTTCGTTCACCAGGAAATCCAGCTCAGGACAGCTTACCTGATATAACTTGGAGAGTCCTTCGTGTGTTTCGTACATCTTTTTTCCGAAAGCCTTGAGGTCGTTGGCTTCAAGGTCTTTGGTTGCAGCCTGTACACGTTGGATTTCCGACACCACATAGAAACAACGGTCGAAAACTTTCCCTTTCAA
>DASWTM010000050.1:0-8970 GCA_036402115.1 Chryseosolibacter sp. | reverse complement strand
TCGAATGTGAAAAAATGTTCAGGAATTGGGCGCGTCTTGTTTTTGTTTTTAACGCAAATCTTTTTGATCTCGCCTTTAACGCCATGCGTTTCGTGCAGAACATGATAAAGACCCTGGCCTACACAACCGAAACCAAACAAGCCTAGTTTTAGATTTTTCTTCATACAAGAACTTCGCTATTCGCTGTTTTATAAAAGTGTTTAATGATTTTTTTCATGAGTTCGAATTCCACCAGGAATCCATCGTGACCATATAATGAACTGATTACTTCCAGTTTCGCTCCTGGGATAGCCGCAGCCAAAAATTTCTGTTCGTTTAGTGGAAAAAGAATGTCGCTGTCAATTCCGATGATCAGGGTTTTTGCTTTAATCGCCTTTAAGGCAGCTTCGATGCTGTCACGCTTCCGTCCTACGTTGTGGCTATCCATTATTTTGCTGAGCAGCCAGTATGTGAATGTATTGAAGCGGTTGGCAAGTTTGTCACCCTGATAACGTTGGTAGGTTGATGCCCGGAAGTCATCCGTCACTTCATTATTTTTCTCTGACTGAGTTTCCTGATACGTCTGGTATTGGCGATAAGAAATCATCCCGATAGCGCGGGCTGCTTTAAGGCCATCAATTCCCGCGCGTGGATCGTTTTCTTTCCAGGTTGGGTCGGCTTGTATCGCAAGACGCTGAGCTTCATTGAAAGCAATACCCCATGGTGAATGAGATGCGTTGCATGCGATAGGCAGAATATACTGAAAAACTTCCGGCCTCAAGATTGCCCACTCCAATACTTGTTGTCCACCAAGCGATCCTCCAATCAGCGTATGAACTGTCTCAATATTCAAGTGCTGACGAAGCAGATCAAAAGCTTTTACGACATCGCGGATGGTCAATGTTGGGAAACTGTGGTAATACGGCTTTCCGGTTTGTGGATTGTACGATAGCGGTCCCGTTGATCCATAACATCCACCAAGAATATTCGCGCAGATAATAAAATGCTTTGACGGGTCGTAAGGGCCATCGGCAGTGAACAATCCTCCCCACCAGTCAGTAAAGTCTGAGCTTCCGGTGAGCGCATGACAAATCCACACTACGTTGTTGCGTTCTGCGTTAAGTCTTCCTGCAGTCGTATACTTTAGTTGAAGTGATGGCAAAACTTCTCCGCCCTCTACTTCGAAAGGTTGATTGTAATGAAATGTGTGGTCTGTTCTTTCCATAGTTATTAAAAAGATCCCGAACCTCACTGGGAAGAAGTCCGGGATCAAATCCAATTACGATACCAATTCTCCTTGAAAAACTTTTTCAAATGCCTGTTGAAGATCTGCCTTGATGTCTTCGATGTGTTCGATTCCCACGGAGATCCGCAGCAAAGTTGGCAGCACACCCGCTGAGATCTTTTCTTCGTCCGTAAGCTGCTGGTGTGTTGTTGCAGCGGGCTGTATGATCAGCGTTTTTGCATCGCCCAGGTTGGCGAGGTGACTGATCAGCTTCAGGTTATCAACAACCTTTGTTGTGTGTTGCTGCGTTCCTTTTAGTGTGAAAGAAAGTACCGCTCCGAACCCATTTCGCAGGTATTTCTTGGCGAGTTTGTGGTAGGTGCTACTTTCAAGACCTGGGTAATTCACACTTTCGACAAGCGGATGTTGCTCGAGCCATTTTGCCAGAAGCAATGCATTATCTACTGCTTTCTGTACACGCAAGGAGAGTGTTTCCAAGCCTTGCAGGAAAAGAAACGAATTAAACGGGCTGAGTGCGGGTCCGAAATCGCGAAGACCTTCAACACGTGCGCGGATAATGTAGGCAATGTTTGGAAGTCCGAGCGGATTGTTCTCACCGAAAACCTCAGCGAACTTCAAGCCGTGATATCCCTCCGCTGGCTCTGTAAACTGCGGGAATTTTCCGTTGCCCCAGTTGTAGTTACCACCATCGACAATCACACCACCGATGGATGTGCCATGACCTCCAATCCACTTTGTCGCGGAAGCCACCACTACGTTGGCACCATGGTCAAATGGTCTGAATAAATATCCTGCGGCACCAAATGTGTTGTCAACGATCAGGGGGAGATCGTGTTTCTTCGCGAGCGCAGAAATCGCCTGAAAGTCTGGAACGTTGAATCCGGGATTGCCGATGCTTTCCAGATAGATAGCCTTTGTGTTTTTGTCAATCAGTTTTTCAAATGCTTCAGGCTTGTCACCTTCGGCAAATCGTGCGTCAATTCCCAATCGCTTGAAGGCGACTTTGAATTGATTGTACGTTCCTCCGTAGACAAACGAGGTCGAGACAAAATTATCTCCCGCCTGAAGAATATTGTTGAGCGCGAGGAACTGAGCAGCCTGGCCCGATCCTGTTGCGAGTGCAGCCACACCACCTTCGAGCGCTGCAATTCTTTTTTCAAAAACATCGGTTGTTGGATTCATGATCCGCGTGTAGATGTTTCCAAATTCTTTCAAGGCAAAAAGATTTGCTCCGTGTTCAGAATCTTTGAACGTGTAAGACGTAGTTTGATAGAGAGGCACAGCGCGTGAACGAGTTGTTTCATCTATTTCCTGGCCAGCGTGTAATTGCAATGTTTCGAATCTTAAAGTTGACATAAACGATAATGTTTTGATTGTTGTAAATGATTTGAAAAAGAGAGTGTGTTGGATATAGCTGTAACCATAAGCTGCCTGTCACATGGCAGGGTCATAAGCTACTTGTTGCTGGAAGCGATACGCTAGTGATTAACAGCAACAGCACGCACAACAGCAGCAGGCCTCTTCTTCGGCACAACAGCAATCATCCTGCATGCAGATGCAGGAAATGTCGAGTGATGGAAACAGTCGTGAAACAAGCGCACTAAAGCTTTCAAAGCTTAGTCCTGAATGGAGAGTGTTGATGATTTTTTTCATTTTTACTCGGTTTATATTTCTCCCGCCACCTTGGCGAGAGTCAGGATTTAGCACCTTTATCCAGTCTGTCCGGATGGTTGCTAGCGCTTCATAGAGCCTGTCTCTCCACGCTTCTTTATAAATCGATTAAGCGGTATGCTTGTCGACTTTGATAATACAAACGTAGACCCTGAATGCATTGTTTCCAAACACATGAGCGAAAAATTTTTTCGAATGGCCGCTGACGAGTGTTAGTTGGAGGGGTGGAATTGGTGAAATTGGCGTGTTACAACGTTTGAGGCGTGTTAGGAAGAGCTACGAGCTGCGAGTCTTAATGTGCTTAGAAGTTAAAAGTCATCTTTGAAACTATGACGCCTAAATCTTAGGCGGTAACAATATTCACGAAGCCGACATTTCAAAGTCCGACAACAAGGCTCGTAGCTCGAAGCTCGTAGCTCGCAGCTTTTAAAAACCCAGGGCTCTCCGTATCAGCATAATCTGCCCCGCATGATACACATCGTGATGAATAATTCCGTGGAGAAGCGTATTGTAAGTGTAGTTCTGCTCCGACACCGGGACAAGTTCATTCAACTTGTAGACGGGGAACTGTGTAATAAGGTCCAATAATTCGTTCTGTGACGCTTCGAGCTCGTTCAAAACATTAGACCAGTCATCACGCATGGGGAAATTCATTGTGTCACTCACTACATAAGCGTTGTTTCCCTGGAGACGATTGATAACATATTTTCTCCATGCAATCATGTGTGCAACAAGTTCAATGATGCTATGCGTCTTGTGAAGTCGTTGCTGAGCCTGAATGCCGTCAATTTCTTTTATCGCTTCTTTTACAGAAGGACCATGCCATGCACCTTTGTCGAATGTCCGTTTCAAAAGCGATGTAATTTTTTCGATCTCGGTTTTCATTTAATTAGGAATTAGGCATTAGGAATTAGGAATTAGGCATTAGTGATTAGGCAGTAGAGCGTTCATATCAGGTCGGGATATGTATTCTCCTACAAACTAAATTAAAGAAAGTAGTAATCTCAAAAAACAAAAATGTCGACCGAAGATATTCCAGTCGACACCATCGTGCATTTCCTAATGCCTAATGCCTAATTCCTAAGTAAGCATGCCACCATCCACCTGCAGCACCTGTCCGGAAATGTAGGTAGACATATCGGATCCCAGGAATACACAAGCGTCCGCAACATCTTCGGGTCTTCCACCGCGCTTTAATGGAATTGCATCTCTCCAGCTTTGAACAGTTTTCTCATCAAGCTTACCAGTCATTTCTGTTTCGATGAACCCGGGAGCAATCGCGTTGGCACGGATTCCACGTGAGCCCAACTCAAGGGCTACCGATTTTGTGAAGCCGATGATACCGGCTTTCGATGCGGCATAGTTTGCCTGCCCGGCATTTCCCTTCAAACCGACTACTGATGTCATGTTGATAATCGATCCGCCACGCTGCTTCATCATTTGCTTCGTCACGGCTTTAACGGTATTGAAGCAAGATTTCAAATTAACGTTGATGACTTTATCCCAGGACTCTTCATTGAGGCGTAGAAGAAGATTGTCCATGGTGATGCCGGCATTGTTGATCAAAATATCCAGGGAGCCGAAATCTGCAATCACATCGTTGATCAGTTTTTCAGCCTGTGCATAGTCAGAGGCATCAGAGCGGTAGCCTTTTGCTTTCACGCCTTTTGCAGCAAGTTCTGCCTCAAGTGCCTGACCTTGCTCCACGCTCGACAAGTATGTAAAGGCTACGTTGGCACCTTGCTCTGCATATTTGATTGCAATGGCGCGTCCGATACCCTTTGAGGCACCTGTAACAAGCGCATTTTTTCCCTGAAGTAGTTTCATTACGTATTCTTTAGTGTTAACAATTTGCCAAATTTGAAAACTTCTGCTGAATATTAAAACTGCAGCCAACTAGAAAAGAATGCCGAATATAATCCGCAAGTTCGATTCCCTGACCCTATCGGCAAGCATTCTCCTTGGCTTTATCATCGTTGTCGCTTTCCACCCTTATGGTGTACTGGGCCTGACATACGATTCACACGATATTCTTGCCGCAAGCAAGGACCTGCACACGTACCTTCATGGCAGAAACCAAGACGGTCATTCCTATCTGGTGCGTGCACCGCTCCATCCGATTTTTCTTTCTTTTTTCGGCAATAAGGTCGTTGCAATGTGGTGGGTTAATCTTAGTTCTATCCTTGCATCGCTTGTTCTGGTTTACAAGATCGCGCGCATCAATAACCTTTCAGCAAACGCTTGCCGACTAGCGGTCTTAATTACAGGAATTTTCACCCCCTGGCTGATAAACTTCATGTATTTATGGACGGAGCCAGTCTTCATCGTTTTTGTCCTTTTGCTTTGTTATGCGCTATTAGAAAAGTGGAGCGTAACGTCTGTCATAGTAATCTGTGTCATTTTATTTTTGACCAGGAAAGCGGGACTTTTCTTTTTTGCGGCCGCAGCTGCTACATATTTACTGGAGGGTAAACGAATGAATGCCGCGTCTACTGTTGCCTTCGGAGTATTTGTCTTCATTCTGTGGGAATGGCTCGAGTTTACATGCGGTAGCACGGGCTATATCTTCGCCTGGATTCCGAAGTTGCAGACCTATAGTCGCGTCTACTATGTTGAAGCCGTTACGTCCTGGTTCTTGCCGCTGCAGATCACGCTTATTTTCCGTGTGGTTGCGGTGGCGCTGCTCGTACTCTCTGTATTAGTCTTTTTTTCTACTCAGTTATTTGGCGCATTGCGACAACGACAGAATGTTGTTCTGCTCACATTGGCCAGCACCTATGTTCTTATCCTCGTATCATTTCGAGGGATCTCTGAGTATGAAGACGGGGAGCGATACCTGACAGTTGTGTTTCCCTTTCTGCTCATATTTTCCATTAATTTGCTATCGAGGATCTGGGAAACTAGCGAAAAACCCCTCCAATTTTTTATCTGTTTGGTGATTGGTCTTTGGCTTACTTATATCAGTCTTCGCCTTGTGCACTATTTTTTCTGGCCGGTTGTTTAGATGGAAAGGTTTGTCATTTCATGTTAAGAATTTGGCTTTTGAATGATCAAACTGCGGTTTATCTTTGGCACCAATAAAAAATCAGCACTATGTCAAAATATGATCTTATAGTAATTGGAAGTGGACCTGGTGGATATGTTGCCGCTATTCGCGCTTCTCAACTCGGAATGAAGGTTGGGGTTGTCGAAAAAGCAGAATTAGGTGGCGTGTGTCTGAACTGGGGTTGTATTCCAACAAAAGCATTGCTCAAGAGCGCGAATGTTTTTGAATACATTAAACACGCAAAAGATTATGGTGTTGAGGTAAAAGATTTTAAAGCTGACTTTACAGGCATTGTAAAACGCAGCCGCGATGTGGCAGCTAGTAACAGCAAAGGAATTCAGTTCCTCTTCAAGAAAAATAAAATAGATCATATTGCTGGATTTGGCAAGTTGAAGAAGGGTGGAAAAGTTGAGGTGGAAGCTGATGGCAAAAAAACGGATTACGAAGCGAAGCATATCATTCTTGCAACCGGTGGACGTTCGCGAGAGCTTCCCGCGGTGAAGATCGATGGTAAAAAGATCATTGGCTATCGGGAAGCCATGGTACTTGAGAAAGCTCCAAAGAAACTCTTGATCATTGGTTCGGGAGCTATCGGTGTTGAGTTCGCTTATTTCTATCAGACCCTTGGAACGGAAGTGACGATTGTAGAATTCCTTCCGAGAATCGTTCCTGTTGAAGACGAGGAAGTTTCAAAGACACTTGAGAAGAGCTTCAAGAAAGCAGGCATGACGATTCATGTTAACTCAGAAGTTACTAAGGTGGATACCAGTGGCGCAGGTTGCGTATCAACCGTGAAAACTCCTACCGGTGAAATTAAAATCGAATCGGACATCGTGCTCTCAGCGGTTGGCGTTACTGCAAACCTTGAAGGTATCGGACTTGAAGAGGTCGGAGTGAAGACTGATAAAGGAAAAGTTATCGTTGACGATTTTTATAAAACGAATGTTGCTGGTGTGTACGCGATTGGTGACATCGTAAAAGGTCAGGCGCTGGCACACGTTGCATCGGCAGAAGGAATTATCTGCGTTGAAAAAATTGCTGGACACAATCCTCAGCCACTCGATTATAATAACATTCCTGGCTGTACCTATTGTTCTCCGGAAATCGCTTCAGTCGGCTACACAGAAGAAGCTGCGAAGAAAGCAGGTTACCAGATCAAAGTTGGTAAGTTTCCATACAGTGCGTCAGGCAAAGCAAAAGCTGCTGGTGCAACGGATGGATTTGTGAAAGTAATCTTCGATGCAAAATACGGAGAGTGGTTAGGCGCACACTTCATCGGTGCAAACGTAACGGAGATGATCGCTGAAGTAGTTGCTGCACGCAAGCTCGAAACAACTGGTCACGAAATCATTAAATCTGTTCATCCACACCCTACAATGAGTGAAGCCATCATGGAAGCTGCCGCTGCGGCTTATGATGAAGTGATTCATTTGTAGGAAGGATTGATACTGTTTTAAAGAGACGACTGGTGTGAACTGGTCGTCTTTTTTATGAGGGTAATGGGCTATGGGTAATGGGTGATGGGTGATGGGTGATGGGTGATGGATGGGCGATTGGTGACTTCGGCTTCGGAAAAAAGAAAAGTCGACTCGTTTCTGACTCGACTTTTCTTTTTTAAACATTATTGGGAGATTGTCATCACTGCTATTACCCATCACCCATTACCCATAACCCATTGCCGCTAAAAATCTCCTCGATCTATCGAGCGCTGCTGGAACGCCTGATTATGCTTCTCGTACATCGTTTCGAGTTTTTTGGCAGTCTCTGTTTCTCCGTATGCATAGAGTACGCGTTGCATTTCGCCAAGAAGGAACATGGGTAGCTGGAAGTCACGCCCAAATTCACGCTTGTTATAGTAGTACGTTGCCTGATCATCGAAGCGTTGCGCCATGAGGTTTGCGATCTCAAGTGCTTTTTCTTTTTCGCCTACTTCGAGAAGAATCTCGACCATTTGTGCATTCGTGAAATCATAACGAACACCCTGATCAGGCATTTTAGTTAAGCTGAACAATAATGTCTCTCGCGCTTTTGCAGTGTCGCCTTCTGCTAGGAAGGCTTGTGCTAGCGTATTGAAACTGCTTCGGTGGTTTTGAACGAAGCTGCGGTAATCCTGGGTGTAGTAGATCGATGCATCGTCAAGGCCACGGTACTGGAATTTTTTCGTCATGTTTTCAAACGCCACGGCAGTGTTTACTAAGTCGTTGTTCGGATCAGGGTTGTAAATCGGAAGAACGCGATAGGCATTTCCCTCCTGGACTACATAACGACTGATATCGATGTTAAACTGCGCCATTGAAGTGTTGTTCACATAAATTGGACGTTCCCAATTTGCAGTGGCGAGGACGTCAAGCATCGCGAGATCTTTCTTCTCAAGTCCGCTTGTTCCGTTGCGCAACTTAAGCTTCATCTCCGGCACAATGTATTGCTCGAGATTTTTCGGAACGATGCCCAATGATTTCACCTTTTCAACGTCAACGGGAAGCGTGACTTCGCGAGTAGGGAAGGCGTTGGC
Organism: Chryseosolibacter sp.; assembly: GCA_036402115.1. Lineage (GTDB taxonomy): Bacteria > Bacteroidota > Bacteroidia > Cytophagales > Cyclobacteriaceae > Chryseosolibacter. The sequence continues at coordinate 516 of DASWTM010000050.1, read as the reverse complement.
AGTAGGATACAAGCGCAAGCCTTTGTGATCTTTCTTCAGCAAGTCAAGGTATTGCTTCAGATCCATCGACTTGATGTTGGCGTTGTAATACGGGAGATAATCGTTAGGTCCACCCTGACGGTAGTTCTGCGCAGTGAGCGTGTACGGAAATGGCTTCGACTTATACGTCTGTCGCATTGTCTGATTGATATACCAATCCGTGTTGTAGTAGCTCAATACGATCACACGCACGTCTGTACGAACACCTTCAACTTCCTGTGCATACCACAATGGGAACGTATCGTTATCTCCACCGGTAAATAAGATGGCATTGGGTGCGCACGACTGCAGATAGTTCACCGCAGCATCTACCGAGAAATAACGCTTTGAACGATCGTGATCATCCCAGCCGTCCTTTGCCATAAGTGCAGGAGCGGTTAGGCAGAGCACCGTAGCGATAATGCCAGCAGTCTTCAGATTTTTTGTGAAGCGCGTAAATGTTTCAGCGAGTGCAATCACTGCGAATCCGATCCAGAA
>DASWTM010000049.1:0-5490 GCA_036402115.1 Chryseosolibacter sp. | reverse complement strand
ACTGCAAATTCGAGTCACATCCTGCAGGATCGGGTACATCGGAAATGTTCGGATACACGTACGGTTCCCGCCACGTCCATCCTGTGCTCGATCCGAATATTAAATGACTGCCTATGGATTCCATCGGATATGCTCCTTGCGTACCAGAAGAAATTGAAATGGTGCTGCATGTTGTTCCGTTCGTTCGCATGATTTCATAACTGAGGGATGAAGCAAAGTAGACATGCCTGTCGATCACGGCATAATCGAAGAGACCACCCGAGGCATCGATTCTATGAACGAATTCAGTAGTGCCTGGCGTACCATCAGAGGTATAAATCTCATGGCTGTTATAGTGTTGATAGGTATCAATCTTAGCGAACAGGAACATCTTATTTTCTATTACAGCAAACTGATTAACCGGAGGGACCTCACCAACCCATTCGTATGAATTGTCTCCGATAATCCTATAGAATCCCCAAACTTCTTGCGAGTTTTTGGCACTGAAATAAAGTGTGTTGTTAAAGGCGATGAGTGAACGGATGTCGTCATGCGGGTTATATTCACTATCGTTTGTGTTCATATCGAACGTCATGAACGTGCCGGCAGTAGTTCCGTCTGTGCGCCAGATTTCATTGTCGTGAAGACCATCCGAGGCAACGAAGTACAACACGTTGCCGATGGACGCAGAAGTCTTAAACCGCGGGAGTTCATCAAACGTAGTGCGAAGTCTTTTAACCATGGTCACTCCGTTAGTTCCTGTTTTCCAAAGTTCAAGCCCTGAACCAAAACTATCGCCAAGGATATACACTATTCCGTTTGCCGAGAACAACGACTCGATCCGGATAAAATCGGAAATCATTTTTGTGCCGGCAACAGTGCCATCACTCCTCCAAAGGATTCCAGAACGATCATTATAGTAGAGTATACCGTTCACGTCTGTTAAATTTTGAGCAGGGTTTCCAGAGCCTGCTGATCGCACCGTGATTGTAGTCTCTGGCGTTCCGGAGGTCGCGGCCAGTATTGAGGCATTGTCATCATAGGTGCTAACGAAAAGTTTATTACCAACTTTTATAAGTTCAGCGTTTTCAAATAAATCCATGATCTTGAACGTACCTTCAGGTGTTCCATCGGTGCGATAAAGCTCGGAAGGGGCCTGCCAGTGATAATCAGGTTTCGTTTTGATGTAGACCAGATTATTCACACGGATCATTTCTTCCGGATTGCTGCCATTGGTTGGAGAAGGCAAATCCTTAATGTAGATCGTTCCACTTGTGGTCCCGTTCGATCGAATAAATCGGAACGGCCCGGGCCCTGAGGCGTTAGGCACCTCAAACCGTCCAGTGGTGTAGAGAAACCCTTTATAAGAAATCATTTCCTGTTCGTATTGATCGTAGTAGGAAAGATTTTCGGCAAACTGTTTCACCTTTACGGCAGACACGCCATCATAAGGCATCTTCCACATCCAATAATGATTGGAGCCATCGAGGTAAAAGCCGTTGAAAAAATAAACCTGGCCGTTGAAAAAGGTGAATGCCGGACTCGGCTCATTAATACCAACACCATAGGCCTGCTGGATGATGAACGTGCCGGAGGCGGTTCCATCACTTCGATAAATGTAGTCGGAAACGCCTTTTGATGCTATAAAGTATAGAATACCGTTTATGTTTGTGAACGAATGCATGGGTGCGAGGAAGACGTCAGTCGTATTGCTTCCATTTTTTCCCGGGTTCATGTCCTTCACCAGCATCGTCCCACTGCTTGTGCCATCGGTTCTCCAAAGCTCATCGCCATGAATTCCATCGTTGGCCGTAAAGAAGATTTTTCCATTTACGTCAATGAAGTTTTCGATTCCGGAACCTGCACCACCTGCAAAAATATCTTTCACGAACACCGTACCCGATGCAGTGCCATCGCTCGTCCACAGTTCTGCGCCACGTGAGCCATCGTTCGCGGTAAAGTAGAGTTTCTTGTTCAGTGAGACTATGTTGGTGGGAGAGCTGCTGACTTTCGTTCCCGGTCGGATGTCTTTAACCATCGTTGTTCCTGCTGATGTTCCATCGCTTTTCCAAAGCTCGTATCCGTTGGCGCCATCATTGGCGGAAAAGTAGAGAATGCCATTCAGGTTTGAAAGGCCGGATGGATTGCTGCTGCCAGTCACGCGCAAGATGTCCTTCACCAGGTATGTTCCGGCAGAGGTGCCATTGCTTGCCCAAAGCTCTTTGCCGTGCGTCTTATTGGTTGCAACGAAGAAAAGTTTTCCGTTCACATTCGTGAGTTCTTCAGGAAAAGAACCATCGGGTCCCGGATTAATATCCTTGACCATGACGGTGCCCGATGCGAAGCCATTACTTTTCCAAAGCTCTGCAGCTCCGACTTCACTGCTAGAAGCCGTGAAATAGAGTGTTCCACCAACCATCGTAAGGTTCGAAATACTTTCAAACACGCGGATCATTTCGGTGTTAGTTGTTGCTCCATTACTCTTCCACAGCTCGCCATTATGGACAAAGTACATTCTATTGCCTGCATCTGTCAGCCAGCGATTTGTATTATCGGCATACGCTGGTTCTGCGTTAATATCTTCTAGCAGTCGGGCTTGTGAGAACGCCTGAATCGCGAAGCACGTGGAAAGGGCGAGCACAAAGGCAACATGCTTCAGCCCATGGAAGCAGCTGAAGATCAGAGAGGGTAGTTTTTGTTTCATACCGAGTTCGTTTTGACTATGAACTCACATAATCAGGTTGTGAACGTGCGATAGCCTCGACTAAACGAATGCCTTCATAATTGTGATGATAGAAAAGCCGCTGAGAACTTTCTGTTTCGTATTCGTAGAATTGGTGGAACATCACCCATCGGATTTTCCGACTTAGCGGTGGTGGAAAAGTCACCAGTCACTAGTCATTAGGAAATCACTCGTCAGCAGTTATTGGAAATTGGGAAGCAATTGGCAATTATAAGTTTGCTATGGGTGGCCAATATCTGTGAGCCTTCAAGGCTTTTATACACACGGGGACGGCTTCCCGCCCTGCGCTGAAGAACTTTTGAAAATGGTTGTGGACGACTGTTGCTACTGACATACTGTTGACACTCGTCAGGGTTCTCTTGCCATAAAATGCATATGACCAAACTCGATCTCACCAAACAAGACAAGCAATACTACACGGCCACCGTAAAGCCGCACCTTGTTGAAATCGGTGAAGTACACTATTTATCCATCACAGGAAAGGGCGATCCTTCGGGGCGCGAATTCGCAGAAAAGATAGAGGCATTGTACCCTGTTGCGTATGCCATCAAATTTGACTTCAAGTCTCGCGGAAGGGATTTCGTTGTGCCCAAGCTTGAAGGCCTTTGGTGGTTTGATGAAAAAAAATTTTCGGGGCTCTCAATGACACAGTCGCCTGTTGAAGTTCCACGAAGCGAATGGGAATACCGGTTAATGATCCGGCTTCCGGATTTTGTTTCCAGGATAGATTTCGAGCGAGCGGTTGAAAGCACTTTGCAAAAAAAAGATAATCGATTGTTTCATACGCTCGAATACTTCACACTTCATGAGGGCCGCTGTATTCAAATACTTCACGTAGGGCCGTTTTCCACAGAGCCGAAGACGCTGGAGACCATTAGAAAATTTTCGGAAGAAAACGATTTGTCTCGGAATGGACTTCACCATGAGATCTACTTGTCGGATTTTCGAAAAACAGCAGGGGAGAAACTCAAAACAATTTTGCGAGAGCCTGTGAAGGAATCGGGCAGGGACAGTTAAGAATTTAGACACAGGAGTTCTTAACTTTCGGAAAATTGCGAAATATGACGTTGCAAATTTCACACAAACTTCCGACTGCTAAAGAATACAATGAACTGAGACGTCTTGTCGAATGGCCAACGTATGATGAGCAGCTTGTTGATACCGCTCTTAGGAATTCATTGTTTTCGGTTGTAGTTCACGATGCTGAAGGTAATATCCTCGGTATGGGCCGAGTTCTGGGAGATAATGCGATTTATTTTCATGTGCAGGATGTGATCGTGAGACCTGCTGTTCAAGGTGCGGGCATTGGGAAAATGATCATGAAAGAAATACTTGCGTTTGTGGAAGGGGCGGGGCACAGCAACACTAATGTCGGCCTGATGAGCAGCAAAGGTCGTGAAGCGTTTTACAGCTTATTTGGTTTCGAGCAAAGACCGAGTGAGCGATTCGGTGCAGGGATGATAAAAATTCTGACGTGATACAAGGCAGCGCAGGGCGTTCGTCAACCCGGCATCCTTTTCGTAGCGGCCTTTTTCAAAACTAATCCGAGCATGAATACAGTGTTGTTGATTATTTTCTTTCTGATGGTTCAGGAACCGAGACTCAATGTAACAAGCCCTGACTTCGAACATGAAGGAGAGATTCCTTCAAAATTCACCTGCGATGGCGAAGACATAAACCCGGCTTTTCAAATTGACGGTATTCCCTCACGGGCAAAAAGTATTGTCGTGATGATGGAAGATCCCGATAGCCGGTCGTCCACCATGAATTACTGGCTATTGTGGAATGTTAAACCGACTGGAATCATTGAAGCCGCGACTACGGCCGGAGTCAAGGGAACAAACAGCATGGGCAAAACGAGTTATCTCGGGCCTTGTCCAAACGCTGGGACACACCGCTATTTTTTTAAAGTATATGCGTTAGATACGATGCTCGAAATTCCAGAAGACAGTAACAAATGGACGGTTCAGAAAGCGATGGAGGATCATGTTCTTGCGTCAGGTGAACTAATGGGGTGGTATCGAAGGAAATAGAAACCCCTATAAAGAATAAAACCCCCGGACGGCTTCCGGGGGATTTTTATTTACCTAACCTATACCTGAAGGTTGACTGTTATAGTCAAAATGTTTACTAAAAATGTTGTGCCAACGCAGGGGTTACTGGCCGGGCGAAAATGTTTCGCGCAGCCTGACGTGGAAGGGATCATCGAAGCGGGTTTTGAATGCGTGCACACGCACAATTTCGCTGAGGAAAATCTGCTCTTCCGGGAGTTTAGTCCCCAGCAGGTCTGTTTCCTTAAGAATAATCAGTTTGTCGTTTTTAATGTCAACAATCTCATCAACGGCCGTCATTATCATGATCGGCCCCAGGGAAATGGCAAAAATCCCGATCACGGTGCCAAAGTTTTTGCTGTTCTCGAGTTCCGCCAGTATTTCCTCCGGGCTGCTGACGTAACTGAGCTGATTCTCTTTTTGAACTTCCATCTGATTTAAAATCCCTGCTTTACCATCCTCTCCACTTCCTGTGATTCATTTAGTCAAACAATTCCACAAAATTTGTTTGTAGAAGCCCGTACACAGAATAATCCATCAAAAGCGATAAAATTCCGTGCCTTTATTTACTTATTTGAGGAGGGGCCAGCAATAAGATGCTACATGAGGCTGATCAATTCGCTGAATTATGCGCATATTTGAGTCAAATTGCCGCTTTAATCGTCTGACCTGATGTTGATACGTTGTTGCCTTGTTGGAATTATGGCGCTTTGGAAT
>DASWTM010000048.1:0-3711 GCA_036402115.1 Chryseosolibacter sp. | reverse complement strand
TGGTGATTTGGACGGTTTGTTCGAACAGCTCAACGGAAAAGAGCTTTCTTACAACAACCTCGTTGACGTGGATGCGGCCGTTAACCTGGTTAAAGAGTTCGAAGGAGAGACCGCTTTCGTGATTATCAAGCACACCAACGCATGTGGCGCGGCTACTGGCGCGAGTGTAAAGGAAGCCTACCTGAAGGCATTTCAGGCGGATACGATCTCTGCATTTGGTGGCGTGTTAGCCGTAAACAAGGAGATTGATCTCGCTGCCGCGGAGGAAATCAACAAATTGTTTTTCGAGATACTGATTGCTCCATCCTACAGCAAAGAGGCACTCGAGCTCCTGAAGTCCAAGAAAAACCGAATGCTCCTTCGCCAAAAGCAGGCACTGACAGAGAAGCGTCAGGTAAAGAGCATCCTCAATGGAATTATCGAACAAGATCTTGACCTGAAGACCGATTCAAAGGCAGACCTCAAAGTGGGTACGAAGAAAGCACCGACAGCTTCGGAGATTGATGCGTTGCTTTTCGCCAGCAAGATCTGTAAGCATACTAAGTCGAATACAATCATCCTTGCCGTAAACGGTCAGCTACTGGCTAGTGGAGTCGGTCAGACGTCACGCGTTGACGCCCTGAAGCAAGCCATCGAAAAGGCTGGTGCTTTCGGTTTCAACCTAAAGGGAGCCGTGATGGCTTCAGACGCATTCTTCCCTTTCCCGGATTGCGTGGAGATCGCCCATCAGGCCGGCATTACCGCTGTAATCCAACCCGGTGGTTCCGTGAAAGATCAGGATTCGATTGCATTCTGCGATAACCACGGGATGGGGATGGTGTTTACGGGGACGCGACACTTTAAGCACTAAAAAAGTAGGCGGTGGGCGAGTACAAGTAGGCAGTAGGCAATTGGCAGTAGGCAAAGCCTATTTCGACTATTGTTGTTGACATTGGAATTCTTCATGAAGAAGCAAAATCATCTTACGCTTGCCTCCGGATGTTGCATACTGCCACTTATTCCTAACAGTTTGCCTACTGCATTTTGCCTACTGCCTATTGATCATCAGACGCAACCAATGCCCGACTGTTGACCGAACTACTCGATGACTTACCTGCTGAAACTGTGTTGTAACGGTTATGGCGCTAAGTTTATCCTTGTAAGTTTTTTCGCTCCTTTTAACTACTGAATCAAGGCAATTATTATGTAATTTCGCCTCATCAAATTTTTTACCAACTCACAAAGCCTCTTTTAACTCAATGGGATTTCTCGACTTCTTCACCAGCGACATTGCAATCGATCTGGGTACAGCGAACACACTAATCATCTATCGCGATAAAATTGTTGTTGACGAGCCATCGATCATCGCGCTCGACAAGCAGGCCAATAAAGTGCTGGCTATCGGAAGAGAAGCCATGCAGATGCACGAGAAGACGCATGAACATATCAAGACCATCCGCCCATTGAAGGAAGGTGTGATTGCCGATTTCCAGGCAGCCGAGATGATGATCCGCGGGTTGATCAAAATGATCGACACCGGCAAGAGAATGTTCCCACCATCCTATCGCATGGTGATTTGTATTCCTTCAGGAATTACGGAAGTTGAGAAGCGCGCGGTTCGCGATTCTGCAGAACATGCTGGGGCAAAAGAGGTATACATGATCTATGAACCAATTGCCGCTGCGATTGGAACCGGCATCGACATTGAGATGCCTGTCGGTAACATGATCGTGGACATCGGAGGAGGTACAACGGATATCGCGGTTATCGCGTTGTCTGGTATTGTTTGTGATCAATCGATTCGCGTTGCCGGTGATACGTTCAACCGCGACATCCTGGATTATATGAGACGCCAGCACAATCTCCTGATTGGCGAACGCTCTGCCGAAAAAGTTAAGATCGAAGTAGGTTCGGCCCTGACCGAACTTGACGAAGGACCAGAAGACTATGAAATCCGTGGTCGCGACTTGATGACGGGTATTCCGAAGACGATCAAGATCTCTTACTCCGAAGTTGCTTTCGCACTTGATAAATCAGTTTCAAAACTTGAAGAAGCCGTATTGAAGGCCCTTGAAACATCTCCGCCAGAACTTTCTGCTGATATCTACGAGAGAGGAATTTACCTTACAGGTGGTGGAGCTCTTCTCCGCGGGTTGGATAAGCGTCTTGCATTGAAGACCAAACTCCCAATTCACGTGGCGGAAGATCCGTTGAAGGCGGTTGTCAGAGGAACGGGCGCAGCATTGAAACAACTTGATAAATTCCGTGCGGTATTGATGACCTGATTCCATGGAACGGCTCTTTTTATTTTTTTACCAATACCGGGCCTTTTTTACATTCCTTGTTGTCGAAGTTATCTGCGCGTGGCTGATCATTGAGAACAATCAATACCAGAGCGCTAAATTCTTCAATTCATCTAATGGCATGGTGGCCAGCCTCAACAGCTTTTCGCAGGATGTGCGCGAATATTTCATGTTACGAAATATCAACAGCACCCTTGCGCAGGAGAATGCCGAGCTTCGCAGCAGGCTCGAACAATTCAATCAGCTTCAGCAGGCGTCAGACTCGATCACGAGAGCGGATTCGACCGTCATAAAGCAATTCGATTTTATCAGCGCAAAGGTGGTGAACAACTCTGTGAATCGTTTTACAAATTACCTTACGATTAACAAAGGGTCGGATGCCGGTATTAAGCCCGGCATGGCGGTGATCAGCCCGCTCGGAGCCGTTGGAAAAGTAAAAGCAGTTTCCGACCACTACAGCGTTGTGACGTCCATCCTTCACAAAGACTACAGGCTTTCCGTCTTGATGACGCGTACAGGATACTTCGGTTCCGTTAGCTGGGATGGCAAGTATCCCGAGTTCGCACAGTTGAATTTTGTTCCGCGTCACGTTAATCCCGCGAAGGGCGACACAGTCGTGACGTCCGCCTACAATGCGGTGTTTCCGGAAGGAATTATGGTGGGCGTGATCGAGGAAGTAAAACAGAACGAAACGTTATTCTACGACCTCACCTTACGGTTGTCACAGGATTTCAGGAAACTGTCATATGTTGAAGTGGTTCGCAGTCATTTGAAGAACGAGCTGGACTCATTGGAACGGCCATACATGGAGGAGGGAAAGAAATGAGTCGATTTAACATCATCCAGGCAATTTCTTTTTTCATCTACCTGTTCTACCAGGTCCTGATCCTGAAAAACATCGTACTGTTCAATACCGCATTCTGTTTTTTATATGTGGCGTATTTGTTTTTCCTCCCGGTGGAATCAAATCCGTTGGTCCTCATGCTGGCGGGTTTTCTCATGGGATTCGCGGTTGATATTTTTTATGACAGCCTTGGGCTACACGCATTCGCCTGCGTGTTTGTGATGTACCTCAGAAATTTCTGGCTGACATCCATTACGCCTCAGGGTGGTTACGATACCAATGATACGCCTTCCATTGCGGCCCACGGTATGCAGTGGTTTCTGGTATACACTATTCCATTAGTTTTTGTCCACCATGCCGTTCTGTTCTTTATCGAGGCCGGTGGGTTTGGAATGTTTTGGTTTACACTTTGGAAGGTTATAAGTAGCACAATTTTTACAACTGTTGTAACTTTAATAGTCCAGTACTTGTTCCCGAGTGGCAGGTACCGGTAATTTTTTAAACTTTTTCGTTGGCCTGAAGGAAGCTTGATTCTATGAACGAAGGCAGAAGGGAAATTATTCAGATCGCATTCATTTTGGTGGG
>DASWTM010000047.1:0-18521 GCA_036402115.1 Chryseosolibacter sp. | reverse complement strand
GTTCCAACTACCAGATAATTTCAAATTATGAGCGACCAGATTCTTCATGAGTGCGGAATAGCCCTGATTCGACTGCGAAAACCCCTGTCTTATTACATCGAAAAGTATGGCCCGACCTACGCCATGAACAAGATGTATATTTTGATGGAGAAGCAGCACAACCGGGGGCAGGATGGCGCGGGCGTGGCAAACATTAAAATCGATGTGGAGCCAGGTCGCAGGTATATCAGCCGCTACCGGTCTATAAAATCGCAACCTGTCGCAAACTTGTTCCGCAAGATCAGCAAGAAATACAAGAAAGCTCAGAAGGCTGGGAAAGATAAGTTCAGGGATGAGCATTGGTTAAAGGAAAACATTGCCTTTACCGGAGAACTCTGGTTGGGTCATCTTCGGTATGGAACCCATGGACTGAACAGCATTGAAAACGTCCACCCTTTTCTGCGACAAAATAACTGGCGAAGCCGGAATCTTGTAATGGCAGGAAACTTCAACATGACGAACGTTGAAGAACTTTTTGACATTCTCGTCAACCTGGGTCAGCACCCCAAAGAGAAAGTCGATACCGTTACGGTAATGGAAAAGATTGGTCACTTCCTGGATGAAGAAGTGCAAGGAATCTTTGAAAAATACAAAGACAAGTATTCGAACCGCGAGGTTTCCGACATCATTGAAAATGAATTGAACCTGCACCGCGTATTGAAGCGTGCATGCAAAGACTTTGACGGTGGGTATACCATGGCTGGATTGACAGGATCGGGATCAGCGTTTGTTGTGCGTGATCCAAACGGCATCCGTCCAGCATATTTTTATGCGGATGACGAAGTAGTTGTTGTTGCGAGTGAAAAACCTGCGATCAAATCTGCCTTCAACGTTGAATACAATCAAATTGAAGAAATTCAACCAGGTCATGCGCTCATCATCGCGAAGAGCGGTGAGTTCGCTCAGCACAGCGTGATCAAGTCGGGCGAGAAAAAAGCCTGTTCTTTTGAGCGTATCTACTTTTCTCGTGGAAACGATCCGGATATTTACAGAGAACGTAAGCAGCTCGGAAGACTTCTCGTTCCTCAAATACTGCGTTCCATCAACTTCGACCTTAAAAACACGGTCTTCTCTTACATCCCGAATACTGCGGAGACAGCGTTTTACGGCATGATGGCAGGTATTGAAGATTTCCTGATCAAAAAACAAAAGGAAATCATCATTGACGGAAAACCAACCGTTGATTCACTCGAAGATATCTTGTCGTTTCGCCCGCGTGTTGAAAAGCTCGTGTTGAAAGATGTCAAGCTACGTACCTTCATTACCGATGACGAGCATCGTGATGATATGGTGGCAAACGTCTATGACACCACCTATGAAATGGTGAAGAAAGGAAAAGATACGCTCGTAGTAATCGATGATTCGATTGTTCGCGGTACAACACTTGAGAAGAGTATTTTGAAAATGCTTGACCGCATCGGACCAAAGAAGATCGTTATTGTCTCATCAGCGCCTCAGATCCGTTACCCGGATTGTTACGGAATTGACATGAGCCGCATGGGCGATTTTGTTGCCTTTCGTGCCATGATTGCGTTATTGAAAGAGCGGGGCAAAGATTACATGTTGGGTGAAGTCTACGAGCGATGCATTCGTGCCCGCGGTCATCAGACCCAACAAAATTATGTCAAAGCATTGTATGAGCAGTTCACCGATGATGAGATCTCAGCAAAGATTGCGGAGATTGTAAAGCCAGCGGATATGAAAGCAGAGGTGGAAGTTGTTTTCCAGACGGTGGACAATTTGCACAAAGCGTGCTCTCGTCATACAGGAGATTGGTACTTTACAGGAGATTTTCCTACGCCTGGCGGCATGAAGGTAGTTAATCGTTCATACATTAATTACATGGAAGGAAAACTTGTCAGAGCATACTAGACGCAAATTGCGGTATTGATATTCAGAAAAGCCTTTTCGTAAGAAGAGGCTTTTTTATTTTGTGATGCGACAGCCGACATAAGGTCACAATTTTTGTTAATTTAGGAAACAATAAAAATGACTCTTCATGACCTATTGGCTCGTCAAAACGGAACCTGAAACTTTCTCATGGGATAAATTCACAAAGGATAAAAAGACTACCTGGGATGGCGTCCGGAACTTTCAGGCGCGCTCAAACATGAAAGCCATGAAAAAAGGAGACAGCGTTTTCTTTTATCACACGGGTGATGAGAAAGCAATTGTAGGACTCGCGAAGGTTTCAACCGAGCCTTATCCCGAACCGGGCGAGCCAGACTGGGTTGTCGTTGATCTGGTCCCGGACAAAAAACTAAAAAATCCCGTTTCGCTATCACAAATAAAGTCTGACAAACGTTTATCTGATATGGTGCTGGTCCGCGCCTCAAGGCTTTCGGTGCAGCCCGTGAAGGAAAACGAGTTCAAGATAATTTTGGAATTGAGTGAAGGTAAATAAGATCATTAGGCGAGTGAAGACGAGGTTACTCCTTCGGTATCCGCTGGTTGCGCTATTATTGATTATAACAATAACAACTGATGCTCAACTGCAGCAAACGCACCGCTTCGAAAAAAAGCAACGGATGAACGATGAATATTTTTCAATCATTCCGCTTAAGGAAGACGGGCTGGCGTTGTTACGGGAACAAAATGATTACGAAGATGGACGCCAATTGTGGGAATGTCTGCTGCTGGACTCAACGCTGACCGAACGCAAAGCGTTAACGTTACCGATCGAACCTCGTTATCCACTGATTGGCTACGAGTATATTGACAACCGCCTCTATTTGCTTTTTCGAATGGGAGAGCACACAAAAAACAACCTGGAACTGATCGATATTGATCTGGCTCAGGGCGTTGAGGCAAAACGTTATGAGATTAAGCCTGAACTGGATTTTCGGATCACGCACTTCAATAAAGTTGGAAGTAGCATGATTCTGGGCGGTTACGTCAGCAATGAGCCTGCTTTGCTTATTTATAAAATGCAGGATAACCAGATCAAGGTCGTTCCCGGGTTCTTCCAGAAAGACAATGAACTGGTAGACGTGCGCGTCAATCAGAACAGCACATTCAACGCTGTGATCATTGACCGGAGCACCCGTTCCGAGCGAAAGCTGATCTTTAAGACATTCGATGAAGACGGAAAATTGTTGTTGGACGATGTTGTACCCATCGAAGACGATCGTACGCTTCAATCGAGTATAAGCAGCACGCTTGAGCGCGAAGATCTCATGGTTTTAGGAACATGGGGCGACCGCACCGGGAAACAGTCATCCGGTTTTTTTACACTGCCTGTTGATCCGTTCAGTGACCAAAAAATCAATTATATCACCTTCGGCCAGCTTGAACATTTCACAGATTACATGAATCCGAAGCGTGCCGCTCGCATTCGACAAAACGCAAAAGACGCTGCAGTCGAAGGGCGGAAGCCAAACTTTACCGCCTATGTGATGCCTTACCGCCTGCAGGAAAGTAAAGAGGGTTATCTCATGCTGGCGGAAGTTTATCATCCCGCAAGCAGCTCCAATCCTTACTTCAATTCGCCCTACAATAATCCGTACGCCATGAACCCTTACATGTACAATCCGTTCTGGGGTTACTATCCGGGGATGAGAATGTACAGGCCTGCGTATGGCTACGGTAACAACAATCGCAATCCCGATGACATAAAGGCGTACGCCAGTATTGTCGTGGCATTTGATGCGCAAGGCAAACCAAAGTGGGATCAGAGTCTGTCGCTGGATGAAATGAAGAAGCCTTCCCTCGAGCAGGTGTCGGATTATTACTTCGGTGAAAAGAATGTTGTGATTTTATACAAGAAGGAATCAGAATTGAAAGCCAAAACGATCGAGATCCGGAATGGGGAAGCGAAGGAGTTGACCGAAAAAATCAAATTGAATGAAGCCGAAGACGAAATTCGTCATGAGCGCGAATTTGAAGATGGTGTGAAGTTTTGGTATGGGAATTCATTTTATGCCTGGGGCTACCACACTGTCCGTAATGTTCACAACAAAGAAGACCGTACCCGCGATGTTTTCTATATCAATAAAGTGGTTGTTAAATAGCCTTGTTGCTGTTTGTTTGTATTGCTTCGTCTCGCCTGAAGCGCAAGGGCAGATTGTGCAAACGGAGCGCTACGAGATTCCTGTCACTTCCCGTGATGACGAATTCTCTATTATACCTGCTTCCGTAAACGGCTTGTATTTGAATCGCGTTATTGAGGATGCACGCGAGACATACCTTCAACTCATCAAGCTCGATACTGCTTTTAAAGAAAACTGGAGCGGAGTACTTCCTATTCCAAAAAATTATCTCATTGCATCAAGGAAGGTTTCGGGAAACAACCTGTATGTGCTAATGCGCTACGTCAATTATTCGAATAACAATCTGCTCCTCTACATCATCAACAACACGGACGGATCGTTCATGCGGCATCCGATCAAGAGTTATATTCCATTTCTCCAGACAGAGTTTGAAATCACGGATCGCGCTGTTCTCATTGGTGGCTATTATGGCACAACGCCATTTGTCCTCCACTATGACACGCGGTACAACCGTTCAAAAGTGTTGCCAGGCTTGTTTAACGAGATTGGCGAGCTGAACCAGATTAAAACAAATGCTGACAACAGCTTTGATGTGTTAATTGCCGCCAGAAACAGAGCACGTCAAAAAACAATTTGGATTAAAAGCTACACATCGGCTGGCGATCTGATTGAAAACCGTGCGTTGAAACCCGAAGGCTCGAATCATCTGCTTTTCGGGCGAGAGGTAAGGCCGGATGAAAGCGCCCAAATCGTGGCGGGTGTTTTTGGAAATCGGATGAAAGAATTCTCTAAAGGTATCTTTGTGACAAGTCTGAGCACGGAAGGCGAAACAACGCGCTACTACAATTTTTCAGACATGGAGAACTTCTTCAAGTTTATGAAGGCCAAGCGAGAACAGCGAGTCAAGAGCAGAATTCAAAGAAAGAAAATCCATGGCAAGAAAATCAGAATGATGTACCGGTTCATGCTTCATGAACTTGTTCCGTATCAGGATAATTACATTCTATTGGGCGAAGCGTTCTACCCCAAGTACCAAAATGCAAACAATAACTTTCATATAGGCGGGTACAACTTCGGATCGCCTTATGGGGCAAGCAGAATTTTTGCAGGATATCAGTATACACACGCTGTCGTGATGTGTTTCGATAAGCAGGGAAATATGTTGTGGGACAATAGTTTCGAGATCAACGATCTACGAAGCTTTACGCTTGAACAATTCGTGAAGCTCGAAGTACACGAAGACAAAATCGCGATGATGTACTTGTTCGATGGGCAAATCCGAACAAAAGTTATAAAGAATAATCAAGTCCTTGAGGGCAAAACGTCTGATGGTATTAAGACCCTGCGGCAATCGGACTTTGTGAAGAACAATGCCGTTGAGCAAGGAAAGCTCGACTACTGGTATGGTGACAAGCTTTATGCTTGTGGCGTACAGGAAATTGTGAACCACGGAATAGGCAAACGTAAAGTGTTTTTTATCAACAAGGTTACGTTTAAGGACTAGGTCTTCAAGATTGGCCTGCCTAACAGCGCACCGGCCTTTTTCGATTTGAAAGTTTGAAACTCCCCGGCCTATCGCCTATATTTGCATCCGGCAAAGTATGCAAAAGAAACTTATCCTCGATTCTGACCTCTTAGACATCACGGTCAGCCGCCTTTGCCAGGAATTAATCGAAAATCACAACGATTTTAAGAATACCGTACTTATCGGGATGCAGCCGCGGGGCATTTATCTCGCTGAGCATATTCATCGGAACCTGACAAAAATCCTCAAGCGTGAAATTCCGCTTGGCTACCTGGATACTACCTTCCACCGTGATGATTTCAGGAGAAGGGAAATTCCAGCGAAGGCAAGTGAAAACAGGATACCGTTTGTGATCGAAGAGAAAAACGTAGTGCTTGTTGACGATGTCTTGTTTACAGGCAGAACGATACGTGCGGCCATGGAAGCAATGATTGCATTCGGAAGACCTGCAAAGGTAGAGCTGCTTGTCTTAATCGACAGAAAATATAATCGTGAGCTCCCAATCGCTCCCGATTACGTTGGCAAGGCGGTCAATACAATTGCAACGCAAAAAGTCCTGGTTGAACTGCAAGCACAAGGTCACAAGCATAATAAAATTTGGCTCGTTAGCCAAAATCCGAATACCAAAGAGCAAGAACCAAAATCCAAAATCCAAAATCCAAATACCAAGATGTAAATCGATGAATTGTTTAAATTTTACATAT
This sequence comes from Chryseosolibacter sp., assembly GCA_036402115.1. Classification (GTDB taxonomy): domain Bacteria; phylum Bacteroidota; class Bacteroidia; order Cytophagales; family Cyclobacteriaceae; genus Chryseosolibacter. The sequence continues at coordinate 12,264 of DASWTM010000047.1, read as the reverse complement.
TGGTGGAAAAAGGAAAAAACGATTTATGCGACCGGCTGCTTAAATTTTCAATCGATGTGATTTTATATTTAAGAACAGTTAAAAACACGATTGAAACAATGGATATGAAACGCCAGCTTATTCGCGCTTCAACATCCAGTGGTGCAAACTATGAAGAGTCGAAGGGGTCCCCGACAAAACCTGACGCTAAAACGAAAGTGGGGATTTCACTTAAAGAAATGAGGGAATCAAATTATTTCCTCAAGGTATTCCACGGTCTGGATTGGGAAGATGTAAGGCAGCGCACCTACTTGATAAAAGAATCTGAAGAGCTTAAGAGGATACTTGCAGCTATATTAAATAAGTTATGAAGGCTCAGAGAAACAGTAGGTGTCCTAACGGCCTTTCTTAATATTTGGTTTTTGGTATTTGGACCTTGGTATTTTAGAATATATAGAATTCTCACACTTGTATGTCAAAGCTATCTCAAAAGCATCTGTTAGGAATCAAAGACATCACCAGAGAGGACATAGAATTAATTTTTGAAACTGCCGATAATTTTAAAGAAGTAATCAATCGTCCGATTAAGAAAGTTCCTTCCCTCCGCGATGTAACGATCGCCAACGTATTCTTCGAAAATTCAACACGTACCCGACTTTCATTTGAACTTGCAGAAAAAAGACTGAGCGCTGATGTCGTAAACTTCTCAGCTTCCACGAGCTCAGTTAAAAAAGGCGAAACACTTCTCGACACCGTCAACAACATTCTGGCAATGAAAGTTGACATGGTTGTCATGAGACATGCGAGCCCTGGAGCACCTCATTACCTTTCAAGACACATTAAGGCCAATATCATCAATGCAGGTGATGGAACTCATGAACATCCCACACAAGCGTTGCTCGATGCCTTTTCGATTCGCGAAAAACTAGGAAGTGTCACTGGAAAAAAGATTGCCATTATTGGAGACATCCTTCACTCACGTGTCGCGCTCTCAAATATTTTCGCACTGCAAAAGCTTGGTGCAAAAATCATGGTGTGTGGACCGCCAACGCTACTTCCAAAATACATCGGACAACTTGGTGTACAGGTCGAACTGGACGTAAATAAAGCGCTCCAGTGGTGCGATGTTGCCAACGTGCTGCGGATTCAGTTAGAGCGTCAACAGATTAAATATTTCCCTTCACTGCGCGAGTATTCTTTGTATTACGGGATTACGAAAAAGATGCTTGACAACCTGAAAAAAGAAATCGTAGTGATGCATCCCGGGCCAATTAACCGTGGTGTTGAATTGAGCAGTGATGCTGCAGACTCATCACACTCGATTATTCTTGATCAGGTTGAAAATGGTGTAGCAGTAAGGATGGCGGTATTGTATCTGCTGGCGGGAGCAACGGCTTGATAAGTTGAGTTCTGTCATAGGCTGTTCAATACTTAATGCCGATGTTGGCTACTTTCACAAATCCGTCCTCGTAATCCCAATTGCTAAAGAGAATGCACTCATCTAAGAAGTAGTATTCTCCGGTTTTTTTGTAGGTGCAGGATACTCGAGTGTACCAAGGTTCCTTTGTGGTGTATGCTCGCATCCTTTCAGCGTTATGGATTTTTTCTCTGTCGTTTAAGGCAAATATGTTGATGCGCTCAACTGCAAAGTCCGCTGAATTGATAAACAGTTCCCCTGAAAAAGAAATCGGTGCTAACTGCAACGTGTTATAATGATTTGGCTTTTCGCATCCAAAGGTAATCTTATAAAGTTCATTTTCCCCGCGGACGATGACTTCCGATATATCGAAATTAAAATCCCTAAGCTTACTCTTGTTTAAAAAAGTGTTTTTGCGAAAGTTGAGGATATCGATAAAGCCTATAGGCGCCACAACCGTTACATTTTGCCGCGATGAAATCGTATCAAATGTTATGGTATCAACCACATAGGCAAAAGATTTTAGCTGCTCAATTGAAACTTCATTCAAATTCGGGTAAGGTGAGTTAAACTGATATCCATTGTGGTCTGTTTTATTGTGATGATTTTCAATTAAAACAAGTTTTCCATCGTAAGTTTTGATGCGCCTGCTTACGATTTGGTGCGCTACATATGAATGCTGCGTGAAATTCTTTTCGAATCGATCAATAACCTTTCTAATAATACTAACAGCAGATAGTTTCTCTCCCGTGACCATGACTTCCTTCAGGAGTATCGGTGTTGGAGTCAAGGAAATATTTTTCAAATCAGCTGATGGGGTCCTTGGAGTCACACGAAATGAACATTCGCGGTAACCTATCGCTGTAACGGAAAGGGTATCATCGAACGCCTGCATCTGAATGGCAAAATTGCCCACTTCATCTGCAACCGTTCCGATCTTTGACTTTTTGTACAAAATAGAAGCGTAGGGAATTGGCTGGCTAGTTTGCGCATCGATGATTGTACCTTTTACTTCTGATTGAATAATACCAATTCTTTGCTGACCATTGGTTTGAAGGTACCCGGAAAATACGGATGGCACTTCTATCATCATCACCACGATTGAAAGAAAAACTCTGAACATTTCTTCTTTAAAACAATTCATGAGAGTTTAGCAGTGGTTGAAGGTAGAACTCCCGCACCTTAAGCCATGTCAGAAAAGAGTCAATCTTCATTGCAAAATGATCATCTGAATAGCCCTAAGTAACAACGTCACATGAAGTAAGCGCATTACCACGTACGCTAAAAGGGCGGGAAAAAATTTTAAAAGAGAGCCTCTGCTAAAAGACAAACTTGTAAAGATTAATCCAGAGTCGTCTGGATCAGCTATAAAAAGTCGTAACCGTGACGGTGCAATCTATGTGCTCACCGGACAACAGCCTGAATTTTCGGGTATTTCAACTCTCCCGTGTTATACGCTAATTGAGTTTTCAAAGACGCGATGCAATCAGAAGCTTTACCAGAAATTGATACCAGAAGTGAAGAGGTTCAAGAGATTGTTAACCATGTACCGGGCTGGCTGAGCCGATGGGGAATCACAGCGATATTTGTCTTGCTCGTAATCGTCCTTTGGCTATCTTGGTTCATAAAGTATCCGGACACGCTTAAGGCGAGCGTCATCATCACAACTTCCCCTCCGCCAATCATTTTACCAAGCAAAGCAAGTGGCAACATAAATCTAGTTATTACAGAGAACAGTGAGGTACGTACGGGGGATGTCATCGCGTACGTCACCTCCAGCACCTCTCTTGAGGATGTACAACACCTTGAAGCAGTTATTTCCACGAAAGAGTTGCTCAAGACCCTTGATGATGAATTCCGCCTTGGCGAATTACAACCGTTTTATGGTGCCGTTGTGAATGCAGCAACCGAGCTGGATAACTATCTCAAACTTGATCTATACAGCCACCAAATTACACGACTGCAAGGGCAAGAAAAATCATACATCTCCCTGGCGAAATCCTTAAGTGTCCAGCATAGATTAGCTACCCGCGAACTGCGACTTGCTCATGAGCGGTTTGGGCGAGACTCCATTTTAGCAGTGCAGAAAGTGCTGTCTGCACAGGACTTTGAAACCGCTGAAACGCAGTACTTGCAGCAAATCAGGAATTATAAGGATTCAGAGACCGCGCTGATTAATAATGAGATTCAGATCAACCAACTCGGGAAGCAGGTTAATGACCTCGTTGTACAACAAGCTGAGCGAGGCATCGATGCTAGAGCAAAACTTTGAAAACGCAAAAAGAGAATTGCTTGCTAGAATATCGAAGTGGAAAGAAACATACCTATTCGTAGCTCCAATCAATGGAACCGTTGGCTACCTGGATTTTTTCGAAACGAATACTTACATCGAACAGGGTAAGCCATTGTTTGCTGTAATTCCTGTCACCAACAAAGTAATTGCTCAGGCTAAAATTCCAATCACTGGCTCTGGGAAAATAAAAAAAGGACAAGAAGTAAATATCCGGCTTGAGAATTATCCTTTCGAGCAGTTTGGTATGCTTACGGGAAAGATCGTCCATATTTCCGAGTTTCCGGTGGAAAAGAATTATCTGGCGGAAATTGCTTTACCCTCTGACCTCGTAACGACTTATCACAAGAGGCTTCCTTTCAAGCAACAATTGCAGGGTGAGACGGAGATTATCACTGAGGAATTGAGGCTTTTGGAAAGACTGCTTTATCAGTTTAATGCATTGCGAGATTTTTCTGGAGATTAGAAGTTTAAATGTTAAAGCAGCCATTCAAAATTACTTGGGCTTTAAGTTTAAGTTTCCTTAATGCCAGGTAGCAGTATATGGGTCGTATTTGCATCTCAACGGTTTCGAATAAGAATCTGTCACATCAGCAATAAATGCCCGGCAATCAGTACACATATGCCGAAACTCACAGTCTTTACATACATTGATTTGATTTTTGTTAATCGACCAGATTTCGCGAAACTTTGTTGTTTGAGCAACTTGCTCTAGTGGCATATTGTTAACGTGCCCGTAAGACTCATTCATCGATGGGCAGTTCTTGATCGTTCCGTCTGAACAAATAGAAATTTTTCGGTTCAGGCAGGAGTTATACAAATTGCTCTCCGTAAACATTTCCAAATTCACGCTGAAATAGTTAGGATGCACGATGCCACAATGACTCGAATGATTTATAGTATCACTGACATATTGAAGGTGAGTATAAGGGAGGCCAGTGTTGATCTTTTTATCTTCATGACCGTAAACTATTATTTCATTTACCCTAAGGTGTCGTCTTAACAGATCAAGATACTGACCTTCACTTATATCGTCAGTATATTTAGTTATAATGGAAACCGATTTTATCCTACTTTTTATAAGCAAATCGAGGACATTCCCAAAAAAAGAGAGACTCACTTTGCTAAACACACGAAGTTGCACATCCTTGCACCCTAAACTCTCAAGTTGAAAGAAAACTTTTTCAAATGAATAGCTGCTTTCGTCACTCCAATCAAGTATTGCATTGGTAACAATCGAAGGGCTATCCCATTGCAGGTCAATATCAGGGAATAAGTCATGTTCATTCTTTGATTGGCACCAAAAACCATATTCATTAACTGTTAGAAAATCAAAATATTCATTTATTGTTTCAGCATTATCAGGGCCATAAAATTCCAAAATATCGTTTTTAGATGAGTTGTTTTGCATCTGCAAAATATCCGCAAGCTCGTTCGGGACAAAATCAAATTTTCCGCGCTGGAGATCGTATATTATAGAACGTGTGAAGCCCTTCACTATTTGGCAGCCCGCAAACATCTTAAAGTAAAGACTCATATTTAAAGATCATTTATCCGGATTGACCATCCTTGAAATTGGCTTATAGAATTGAGTAACAGGGTAGCTATCCGTTTTATAAAGTTTGATCTCCACGCTTTTTCCATTTATTAGCCCTCTGTTATGAAAAGACCTAAAAGAAGCTAACCGCAGAGTCAACGGGAGGCAATGCTCGCGAGCATTTTCGTCCTTCATAGCCTCTAAACTTATTTCATTTTTCATTTGATAAGAATAATGCAATTTCTCGTTCTAAATTGTAGTTACACGGATAAGAGACCATTCCAAATTGGCCAACAGGATTCACCTCCAGGAAATATATCGTGTCCTCAACGTCAACAACTAAATCAAACGATCCAGTATTTAACTTCAATTGCATCATCAGCAGATGCAATTTTTCACATAATTCTGAATTTAGTTTATATGGAACTGTTCGGTTGGGCCGCGCATAATTGTATCGTCTGAAATCAATTTGAGTCTGTTCGTCCAGTTGGGAAAAAATTGCCATTGAATAGAAACGCCCGTTCAAATAGAAAACTCGCACCTCATACTTCTTTTCAAGTTTTTTCTGAAACAAACCGACCGGAAACTGGTCCGGCAGCGAGTTAATCAATTGCTCGGGTACGACCTCTGTGTATGATGACATACTTACATTGTTTTCCAAAAATGACGCTGCACCGCTGATTGGCTTAGTAATTATTTCACGATTTTCATCAACAAACGAAATCAATTCGGATTTTCTGGCGGTTATAAGGGTAGGGGGAATCAATATGCCAACCTCTTTTGCGGCTAATAAGACGTCTATTTTGTTCACGTCTGTATTTAAAAAATTGCCGAGTGCTGACGAGCGTAACAAAATTGAATAAAGATGTTTTCTAAGGAATTCATTCTCAACTGTTAAAAACTTGTTTATCGATTTGTGGAACAAGACACGATCCGGAACGGTATGTGTGTTAATCGACAAATCCCCTTTCGGAACCATACTGAAGACAAGTTGTTAAACGAAATTTCGGAGCCGTTCAATTCAAGTACTACTTCGCCCTCTACCTCTACGCGCTTGACAACAAGCTGGTCTGCATCGTTAATTAAAACGAAGTTTTTTTTATAACGAATTAGCCAATCAATTACTTGGCGGGTGGAAATATCATACTTATGGGAAACGATCAAAATCATTGCAACAATCTTTCTCTTCTGAAAGCGATCTTGTATAAACCAAGGTGATCATCCTGTACCTCTACGATTTCATTGGATATCTGGAAATTAGTGGGTGAGATTCCATATGACACCAGAAATTCACCAATTTGTTTTAAGTTAGTGGCTGCATGCTTGCTATTCGTTTTGTGATCCCCGATAAATTTAGTCGGAAAAAAGACCAGCCTATAATTTGGGTTATCCCTGATCAGATGAGCTATCATTTGCAACTGTAGCAAGGACATATCGATCCTTAGCCGCCCACGTTTATTGAAAACCAAGTGCCGTAACTTGATCATGCGATTATCGTAAAAGCGCCATAGTAAATTGGTCATGATTTGCTCCGCCTCGAACCAGTGGGTTGACCTTGCTTTTGCGGCCGCCTCAACAATTTGTAGAAATCGCAGATTAGTTTTTTCATCGTTGTGAATTACTAGTAGTGTGGGACTTTCAATCCAATCGGGATTTGTCTGTATATCCCCAATTAAAGTTGCCCCTGGCCATCCATAGATGTTTACAATGTCGGTGAGGCGAACTATATTCAAACTGTCAGTTTTCCTTACAACAATGTTCATCGAGTCTCGAGCCAGTTTCGTTCTCAGGCTTGAGTATTTTCTTCGAACACTTTGGTCTAGTTGAATTCGATATTGTAACTCCTTTCCAAGAACCGAATCAATTTTTTGGAGATAAAAGGGCCGCTGTTCCCTATAATGTTCTTCGGCTTCCGACATTATTTCGGTTAAAGGCGAGTAGTTGAGTAGATATTTAAAAAGTAACCCACTCTTGAATGCCTCATCAATTTTAACTAAACACCGCGCTTTTTGCCCCATTCGTAAATAACAAACAGCCGAATACAAAAAACAAAGTGATCTAGTATCAAGATCAACCGAAGCAATCTTGTAAGCTCTAAGAGCTTGCCTCCACTGTCCGCGGCCCATTAAACTGGTTGCTGAATCGAAGATTACCCTTAATTTCAAATGCTCCTTATATGAAATTTGGGTAGCCTGGGCGTGAATGCCATTGGGAGCAACTAGTAGAAAAATCAGCAAAACGAACTGCTTCATACTACCAATTCCAGCCACCCACAACTGTATATTTTCCCAACCCATCGTCTTTTCCGAAAACGATTTGATCCGACACCGCGATACGGCTCTCAGACACCCCATTCTTTATCAGAAAGCGCTTAACCTGCTTTAAGTCCACGCTTCGCGCAACGCCTTTCCAATTGACTTTCTTCAAAGTCAATTTCCGTTGCTCGTTATCCTGCATAAAATTTGCGATGGCCATTAGTTGTAAAAAAGAATTTTCTTCATCAAGGGTGCCGTCATCCTTAAAAAAAATATTCCTCAATTTTATGTGACCGTCATCTTGATTAAACCTAAAGCAGAGGTTAGTCATTATTCCAAATGGGTCCCGCCAACTAGCCTTTCCCTGCTGCGCCTTGCGAATTGCGGATTCAAGGAAAAATATATTATCAGCCTCGCTTGAATGTCTGACGATCAAATTAACATCAGGCATTTGAACATCGAAAGTTTGGTCACTTCCAATTTCAGCGGTTCCTGGCCAGCCAATTTCAGCTTCAATTTTTATTAGCTTAGAAATATTCAAGCTATCTACCGTTCGCATAATTCTTTTTACTGAATCTCGGTCCAAAACATGATTATCTATCAAGCTGTGCCTGACCGCCTGGTCAGATAAAAGCATATGATAAATCTTCGTACGAAGTACAGTATCGACCTTGCGAAGGTAGTGGGGTCTGATTGCTGCATACGCTTCTTCAATTTCGTGCTTCAGAGGATTGAGTTCGGGACCATTTAATATGAAGTCCAGCTTAAAGCCTTTTTCAATAGCTTTTTCTATATGATTCAATGCCTTAACTCTCTGTCCAAGTCTCAAATTGCAAATTGCAGACTTCTTATGGCTTGATAATGACAAATCTATGTTGTCATATAGGCCACTGAATAACTTTAACGCTTCAGTATATTCGCCTGCTCCCATCAGAACATTCGCAGAATCAAACTGTTTTCTTTGAATCAAAAACTCCCTATACGTTGACGGAATTTGTCCATCAGCAATTTGCAAGTAAAAAATTGCCATCAGCATTACTAGGGTTCTCCTCAAGAAGATTTTCATAAGAACTAAGAAAGGAATGGGTATCCAAAAAATATTGGATACCCAATAGTTGTTCAAACCGGATTGCAAGGGTTATTCTTTGTGGTGTCTGACAGTACCACACCCTCATCGTCCTTTTTAACAGTTTGGAGATCTCCGTTACAACTATTTTGGGTGGCAGTAGTGCAAGACGACCAAGTACAGTTCATGAATCCACCTAAGATTTTTTGCATCGCTTCTCCGGACAAAGGCGAAAAGAGAGGTGAACCAAGTTTTGTTAATGTTTTCATAAATGAGTTTTAATATTTTATTCAAGACAACAGTTATATGTAGTACACGAAAAGGCGAATACGCCATCAAAGAAAGTTGTATTTCTTAGGTCATCACAACCATCAACTCTCGTGCTTGACATGCTTCCGCTCACTTCAAATGTTTTTTCTGGCATATCTCCTCCACGTATTTCGCCCATAGCCTCAATGCTTAGAGGCGTAAATAACTTGTCACCTAATTTTCTTAATCTCTTCATGTGGTTTTCAATTAATAACTTCTTAAACCTACTCACTACGCTTTTCGGAATCCTCGGCTCACCTCGTTTGCTAGCTTATAAAGGTTTGCAAATCAAAAATAGATTGGTGCAGTCCAGCACTATTGGACTCATGATTATGTTAAACTGAATTTTGACCCCCCTTCACCTGATCGATCTCGGCTGTTATATCAACCCTAAGCCGAAATGCCGATGAGTAGTAAAACGTTTGCCGCCTCCTACAATAATTAATCGGAGCATTGTATACTTCTCTCAACTCACGTAAATGCTCCATCAAAAGACTTCTCGAAATATGAACCCGTGCCGCAAACTCATCGCTTGTGCCAGTCCTTTCAGCTTCTATCAGTTTGTGAATTGTTTTTACGCGATCGATGTATTTAAATAAACTCATAAGATTTCGTTAGTTAATTTCCCAACTCCAATTGATTTTTTACAAGATTGAAATATGCCCCTTTCTTTTTCGTGAGAGCTTGATGATCCCCCACCTCAACTATTTTTCCCTTCTCCAAAACAACAATCTGATCCGCATTCTTCACCGTACTCAGCCTGTGCGCAATTACAACTACCGTTTTGTTTTTAAAAAATGCATCGAGGTTTTCCATAATTACTTTTTCATTGTTCGTGTCAAGTGCAGAGGTAGCCTCATCTAAGAAAATTATCTCAGGATCTTTATAAACGGCACGGGCAATCAGCAGCCGTTGCTTTTGCCCCTGGCTCAGGCCAATGCCGTTACTGCCGATTTTGGTGTTGTAGCCCAATGGCAACGACTCAATGTGTTCTTGAATGTTCGCCACCTTTACAGCGTGCAAGAGTCTTCGTCTGTCGATATATTCATCTGAAAGCGCAATGTTCCTCGCAATCGTATCGGAGAAAAGGTATCCGTCCTGCATTACGACTCCGCACTTCTTCCGCCAGGCAGCGCTTGAAAGATTTGCCAAATCTGACTGACCCAATGTTATTTTACCCGAGGTAGGCGGATAGAATTTCACTAACAGCTTCATGAGCGTGGTCTTGCCACTACCACTTGTTCCGACAATCGCTGTGATCTTCCCTTCCGGAATGATAAGGTCAATTTCATCGAGCACTTTTTGAGAATGAGGGCCTTCGTATTGGAAAGAAACATTGTTCAGGATCAGGGTCCTGCTTTCCGGAAGAAGGGATTCGTTACAATAGGTATCGGCTTTAGGAGTTTCCTCCTCATTGCGCATACTATGAATTTCTCCGATGCGCTCGAGGCCTAAGCGAGCGTCTTGCAGGTCGCGCGTGAAGGTGATGAATTCGGCAACCGGTGTGTTCAGTTGTCCGATGATGTATTGAACTGCCAACATCATTCCAACGGTCATTCGCCATTGATCACAGCAAGGGCAGTCATAAATGTGATCAGGATGTTCTTTAATTCATTTATGAAAAGGCTTCCCGCATCCTGGTATTGCAGAAGTTTCATGCTGTCAACGTTTAATCGGAAAAGTTTTGCCTGTATGCGTTCCCACTCCCAACGCTTCAGTGTTTCGCAGTTGTTGAGCTTGATCTCCTGCATTCCATGGATAAGTTGGATCAGGCTGCTTTGGTTCGAAGACAATTCGTTGAACCTCTTATAATCAAGCTCTTTCCGTTTTTGCAAAAAGAAAAGTGAATAAAGCACATAGAGGAAACTGAATCCAAAAAAAATCAGGAAGATTTTTAGACTATAGACAGTCAGTACTGCCCCGAATATGATAACATTAAAAGATGAGAATAAAATATTCAGAGACGATGAACTGATGAATCGCTCAATTCTGGAATGATCGTCAATGCGCTGCAATACATCACCGATCATTTTGCCATCGAAAAAAGACAACGGCACCTTCATGATCTTGACAAGGAAGTCTGAGATAATCGAAATATTAAATCGGGTGCTTAGGTGTAGAAGGATCCACCGCCTAATGAAATCTACACCCGTTCTGCTGACGAACAACATGAGTTGCCCGGCAAGGATAAGGTAGATAAAGCTGATGTTGCGTGTATTGATGCCAACGTCTACGATCGACTGTGTGAGAAATGGCAAGATCAGTTGAATGAGACTCCCGACTATCAACCCAATGATCAACTGCACAATAAAGCGCCTGTAGTTTTTTACATAATGAAAAAGTTGTTCGAAGCCATTACCACTGGAAAGGTTTGCTTCATCCTCGTTATCATAAAATTTTGGAGTGGGTTCCAGAAGGAGTGCAACGCCCGTTGCTGTTCCATTTTCAACGCTTGAAAGCCAACCCTTTGTAAATTCATCAACGGAATATTTTATGAGACTGCTGGCGGGATCTGCAACCAAAACATTCTGGTTACTGACTTTATATACGACAGCAAAGTGGCTTTGATTCCAGTGAACGATGCAAGGAAGCGGTGCATCAGTGATAAATCGTTTGAATGGCAGTTTCACACCGATCGTGCGAAATCCGATTTTTTCAGCAGCCTCGCTGATGCCTAACATTGAAACGCCTTCACGCGAGATAAATGTACTGTCGCGAAGAAAAGTTAATGGATAGTTTTTCCCATAAAACTTTGCGACCATGCGCAGACAGGTGGGCCCGCAATCCATTTGGTCGAGTTGTTTGTAGAAAGGGAATTTTTTTAACACCAGTACATTCGAATAGTCTTAAAAGTATTGAATGAGCCGTGTTCGCTGTATCAATAAAAATTCAATTACGATTGTTTGCAGGTCAACTTTCTTCACCGCGAACATATACTACAAAAAACAGGAACCGGATTTTTCCGGTTTTTGGCCAGAACACACCTGCCCCTAATCGTCAAGAATTATATTCCCAATGACCAAGGCCAAAATAAATTCCGAAAGGTTTTTAGATGCCTCAGAGTAATCACCTGCCAGAAACCGTTTTTTTTCAAATTCCACAGCTGTTGGTAAAGGGTCTGAGCCTGGCACAAAAATATTTTTGCCAGTTACGTTAAATCTTAATTCAAAATTTTCGGCATGAGTTGACATTAAGGTGGCGGTGATTCTAACATCAGCTTTCGTTCTCAAGGACCTCCGCTTTAAAAAATTTTGATAGTAGGTGAATTTAGCGATGTTGTCGATTACCTTCCTATCATATTCTATTTGATTGAAGACGAAGATGTTGTTGATAATGCAGGTTATAATTCGGGCTTCATTCGCATCGTGTTTAACGCGTGCACGAATGGGAGCATCCAGCGAAAAAGATTTT
>DASWTM010000046.1:0-4409 GCA_036402115.1 Chryseosolibacter sp. | reverse complement strand
GGAGTTCCGTATTCTTTGATGATGTCGTTGAGTGGAACATCATTGAACAGGAGCTCGTGGTCACGTACTTTAAACTCTTTTTGGGGAAATTCGAAGGTTTGCTCAATCAGCTCGCGATAGCTCTTCATGTAGCGCGTTAATCGTTAAATTGTTTCAAAAATTTGAATCGTAATGCCTTCACTCTCAGGATATTAGTCCGGACGATTAACGTTTTGCGGATAACGAATAAACGATTCTGAGAGGAGTGCAATATTGGGATAAATTTGCCATCTTTGCAATAACTTACAGACCGTATGGTTAACCGTTTTCCTAATTTTCTCCGACCGGACAAACCCCGGGTTACGTTTGGACTCCCTGATTACTAACGGGTCCATCCGCGGCATTTTTTAGGTTAACCATAAATCAATCAAAATAATTTTTTACCTGCCAAAAAACCTATACCGTGCCGGTAAGCATTTTGCAGGCAATCAATAGACAACCAGAAGTATGAAAGAGATAAAGATCATTGAAGTAAAGTCAGAGATCGGTGCTGGAACCCGCGGGGCCAGCTTAGGTGTGGAAGCAATGAAGATCGCAAGCCTTGATCTGAACTCGGATTTTTTTAAGACGTATGACTCCATCGAAGTGGAGAACGTTAACGAGCTCCTGTTCGATGGCGCGAAGCACTCTTACGCAAAATTTATTGATGGTGTACTCATCATGGAAGAGCGCGTTTGCCTCGAAGTGTATGAACAACTGTTTGATGAATATTTCCCAATCATCATGGCCGGTGATCATAGCACATCATACGGCACTATCGCGGGTATAAAGAAAGCTCATCCGAAAAGCAGACTCGGTGTAATCTGGATCGATGCTCACGCTGACATTCATACACCATTCACTACCCCATCCGGCAATATGCATGGCATGGCGCTAGCGATGGCGTGCGGAATCGATAATTTGGAGTGCAAAGTGAACGACCCACGTGGTGAAACACTTGACTACTGGGAGCAGATCAAGAACGTTGGTATGCAAGGCCCCAAGATCTATCCAGAAGATATCGTGTACATCGCTGTCCGCGACCTCGAGAAGCCTGAGAACTACCTCATCAACAAATACAACATCAACTTTATCGAAGTTGAAGACGTGAAGAAACTTGGCGCTCCGAAAATCGCTGAGAAAGCGTTGCAAATGCTCGACCACTGCGATTACATCTACATCTCGTTTGATGTGGACAGCATGGACTCCCGTATCTCTACTGGTACAGGAACACCGGTTCCAAATGGTCTTGCCGTAGACGAAGCGAAAAGTCTTAACGTTGAGCTAGCGAAAAGTCCAAAGGTAATTGCCTGGGAGATCGTAGAGGTTAATCCAACACTCGACACCGAAAACCGAATGGCGGAAAGTGCGTTTGAAATTGTCGAAGCGACAGCAAAGGCGATTGTAGGAAGGCCGGTCTTAGCCGAATAGGTCTGTAGTTTATAGTTGGTTGTTAGCCGATTAAACTATAAACCACAAACTACAAACCTCGAACTAATTTTCAACTAGTTTAATATACTCTTTAATCGTGCTCATCATGTTACTCCTGATCACCGGATCAGTGAAGATCCTTGGAATGGAACTCGGGAAGGAGTAGATCCGGTAGGTAATCTTAATCCTGTCTTTTTCTTTTTCGAAGAGCCAGCTTCCGGCAAGGCGCATGCGGTGTGCATCCTCATCCACGGGTGCGAGTTTGTCATTGGTGATACTCTCGAACGTCACATACACAAGTTCTTTCGACTCGTGCTGGATCTCATATATAAGGAAATGATCCTGATCGGCAACAGGCCATGGAATGTCATGGTAGGAATATTCGAACCACGTTGTGTCGGTTTGCGGGTATACTTTGAATTTAGAAACGTGACTCTGCCACTCGTAGATGAGTTTCTCATTCTTTAAAAGCGCAACAGCTTCTTTAAAATCGGTTTTCGCATAAAAAACCCCTTTCACCTCGCGCGCTTCTACAGGTGGATCGGTCTTCGGAAAGAAACGCCAGCGTTCGTAAATCGAAATGTTGTCTTTCTCCTTTACGAGGTTAAATCCCTCGTTGTCGTCAGGAACCTGCGCCAACACCGGACCAATCTGCAGCGAAATGACTAGTGCAATCGCCAATAACTTCAAGGGGTTCATCGAGCTTAAAAGAGCTAAGTTATAGAAAGAAAATCAGACCGCAATTTCATAGTCGTTTGGCTGAAAAGACGGTTAAAACTTTATGCCATTATTCACCTGGGAATGAACTAAAAAATCCGTTTTCTGTTTTTTGACCGTATTGTTTATTTTCGCCTTTTAATTTAACGACATGAGCCAAAACAGACCAATTTCGTCATTCCTGGAAAAGCATTTTCTGCACTTCAATGCTGCAGCCCTGGTCGATGCTGCCAAAGGATATAAAAAGCATCTTGCAGAAGGCAAGAAAATGATGGTTACGCTTGCAGGTGCGATGAGTACCGGTGAGCTGGGAATCAGCTTTGCGGAAATGATCCGTCAAAATAAAGTGCATATTATCTCTTGTACTGGGGCAAATCTGGAAGAAGATATTATGAACCTGGTGGCTCACTCACACTACAGACGCATTCCCAACTATCGCGACTTAACACCGCAGGATGAGTGGAATCTCCTCGAAAACCACCTCAACCGTGTTACCGATACTTGTATTCCCGAAGAAGAAGCTTTCAGAAGACTTCAGAAGCACCTTTTCAAAGTTTGGAAAGACGCTGAAGACAAAGGTGAAAGACTTTTCCCGCATGAGTTCATGTTCCGTATGCTGAACAGCGGTGACCTCAAGCAATATTATGAGATCGATCCGAAAAATTCATGGATGATCGCGGCAGCGGAAAAGAACTTGCCAATGGTTGTGCCTGGATGGGAAGACTCAACAATGGGTAACATTTTCGCTTCGTATGTTGTGACTGGCGAGTTGAAAGCGAGCACAATGAAATCCGGTATCGAATACATGGTTTGGCTTGCAGACTGGTACACCAAGCATTCAGGAAAAGATGGTATCGGATTCTTCCAGATCGGTGGGGGTATCGCGGGTGATTTCCCGATCTGCGTGGTGCCAATGCTTCACCAGGATCTTGAAAGAGATAATGTTCCTTTCTGGAGCTACTTCTGCCAGATCAGTGACTCAACAACCAGCTACGGTTCGTATTCCGGTGCCGTTCCAAACGAAAAGATCACGTGGGGAAAACTCAGCATCGATACTCCGAAATACATTGTTGAATCAGATGCGACCATCGTTGCACCGCTGATCTTCGCATACATCCTAGAATGGTAAAATTAATGGGTTAATGTACCAATTAGCCAATGTGCCAATGGGTTTAACCAATTCGTCTTTGCATTGGCACATCGGCACATTAACCCATTGGCAAATTAACTCATCGGCACATTGGCATATTAACTCATTGGCACAGTCACATGGCTCTCGATCAGACTCTTCGTTCTCATATTCAACAGGCCGTAAGCGCGGTCTTCAATCAAAACGCTGAAGCGCTGCAGCTGCAACCGACAAACCAGGAGTTTGAAGGGTCACACACATTGGTTTGTTTTCCGCTGACAAAAATTTCCCGTAAAGGCCCGGAAGAAACTGCGAAAGCTATTGGTGAGTACCTTGTTGCAAATTCGGGAATCGTTTCACGGTACAATGTGGTGAAAGGATTTTTGAATCTTGTGTTGGCTGAGAAAGTCTGGATCGATACACTTCAAAGCATTTTTGTAAATCCTTCCTATGGTCAGTTGCCTTCCAATGGGCAGGAGATCATGGTTGAATATTCTTCACCCAACACAAACAAGCCACTTCACCTTGGCCATCTCAGAAATAACTTTCTCGGATGGAGTGTTGCTGAAATTCACAAAGCTTCGGGCTATCAGGTTCACAAAGTTCAGATCATCAACGACAGAGGAACTCACATCTGTAAGTCGATGGCTGCGTGGAGTCTGTATGGCGATGGAGAAACTCCGCAGTCGTCCGGAATGAAAGGCGATCACCTTGTCGGAAAATATTATGTTGAATTCGACAAGGCGTATAAGGCACAAGTAAAAGCGCTGATTGAGAAAGGCTCTTCTGAAGCGGAAGCGGAGAAAGAAGCACCGATCATGAAACTCGCTTCGGAGATGCTTCGCAAGTGGGAGCAAAAAGATCCGGCAACGATCGAATTGTGGAAGACGATGAACGGCTGGGTGTATGAAGGTTTCGAAGAGACTTATAAGAAAATGGGAGTCGACTTTGATAAACTCTATTATGAGTCGGACACCTATTTATTAGGCAAAGAAGAAGTACTCAAAGGCGTTGAGTCTGGAGTGTTTTTTAAGAAAGATGACGGCTCTGTATGGGTTGACCTCACAGGCGATGGACTCGATCAGAAAGTTTTGCTTCGCTCTGATGGTACATC
>DASWTM010000045.1:0-3653 GCA_036402115.1 Chryseosolibacter sp. | reverse complement strand
CTACTTCAAGTTTTCAAGACGAAGAGTTCGATGCTGAGTCCGCAAATGAAAACAGTTACTGGGATTCATACGAACAATATTATTATGACGAAGAGTATGACTGGGAGGAACGCGATAACCCATGTCACTCTTCAGACTATCGTGGTGATCGAACGATCAAACGGAATGTGCTTGCTTCCGACCTTGGGTTGATGGCAAAACGTGGTGGCGATGGAAATACCTACGTCTTTGTAAACGATTTGAAAACTACTGCACCAATGGCGGGAGTGACACTTGAAGTGTTTGACTTCCAGCAGCAGGTGATTGGCACCGCATCTACTGGTACCGATGGTAAAGCTGTAATCAACTCCAAAGGCGCTCCGTTTGCATTGGTTGCTAAAAATGGAAATCAGCGCGGCTACCTGAAATTGTTCGATGGCGAAGCTCTGTCGATCAGTAATTTCGATGTTGGTGGCGAACGCATCACCAAAGGTTTGAAAGGATTTCTGTACGGTGATCGTGGCGTGTGGCGCCCAGGTGACTCACTCTATCTCACGTTTATCCTTCAGGACAAATTGGATCTCCTTCCCGAGAATCATCCGGTAGTGTTGGAGCTTCAGGATCCGCAAGGCCAGATTGCCAACCGATTGGTTCGAGCAAATTCTGAAAACGGATTTTACAAGTTTGCTACAGCCACGCGGGGAGATTCACCAACCGGAAACTGGACGGCACGTGTGAAAGTCGGAGGTGCAGAATTCTCCCAACCAATCAAAATCGAGACGGTTAAGCCAAACCGCTTAAAGATCAATCTTGAATTTGGTGTCGATAAGATTACCGCTGGCAATTCAAACGTATCAGGACAGCTGCAGGTCAATTGGCTGCATGGTGCACCAGGAAGAAATCTTCAGGCACAATTTGAAGTTGTACTTACCCCTGGCGAAACAAAGTTTGCAAAATATCCGGACTACACATTCGAAGATCCATCGCAGACATTTACCAGCGAGGTTCAAAATATTTTCGATGGTTATGTTGACGCGGAAGGTAAGGCGACCATCAATGCTACACTTCAACCTGCACAAGGTGCCGCGGGCGTGTTGAACGCTGTATTCCGTGGTAAAGCGTTTGAAGAAAGCGGAAACTTTTCGATTGATCGTTTCAGTCTTCCATACTATCCGTTTGAATCATTCACCGGGATCAGACTTCCGCTGGGCGACAAAGCCAGAGGCATGCTGCTGACAGATACTACCCACACGGTTGATATCGTAACGGTGGATGCGGATGGTCAACCTGTTTCAAGGAATAATATTGAAGTAGCGCTCTATAAACTTGAATGGCGCTGGTGGTGGGATTCTCAGGGTGAAAACTCGACTTATTTGTCGAACAGTTATGCAACACCAATTACGAAAGGAACAACACGAACAGTCAACGGTAAGGGTACCTGGAAATTCAAAGTGCTTTATCCAGAGTGGGGGAGATATCTCGTGAAAGCATACGATCCTGTGTCAGGTCATAGCACCGCGAAGGTTGTCTATATTGACTGGCCAGGATGGGCTGGCCGCGCACGCCAGGGTGCCGATGGTGCAACGATGCTTTCCTTCTCTTCAGACAAGCCTGCCTACAACATTGGTGAAAAGGCTTCTGTGGCAATTCCAGGCAGTGGTGAAGGACGTGCACTCGTCAGCATCGAAAATGGAAGTCGAGTGATTGAAAGCTATTGGGTCGAAACAAAAAAAGGCGATAACCCATTCTCCTTCGAGATCACGCGCGATATGACCCCGAACGTTTTCGTTCACATCACTTCCCTACAGCCACATTCACAGACTGTCAACGATCTGCCTATCCGCATGTATGGCGTCATTCCGATTCAGGTCGAAGATCCAGAAACACATCTTGAACCAGTGATCGATATGCCAGACGTACTTGAGCCTGGGCAGGAAATAACAATCAAGATCTCAGAAAAAACAAAACGCAAGATGACGTACACAATCGCCATGGTTGATGAAGGCTTGCTTGACCTCACGCGATTTAAAACGCCAGACCCGTGGAAAAGATTTTACGCGCGTGAAGCACTGGGAGTAAAAACATGGGATTTGTATAATGATGTGATGGGAGCATTCGGAGCCCGACTTGAGCGACTTCTCGCGATCGGTGGTGACGATGCGCTGAAAGGAAAAGAAGATGATGCAAAAGCAAACCGCTTCAAACCGGTGGTAAAATATTTTGGACCGTTCACATTGGATGGAGGTTCCGATGAACACACCTTTACGATGCCGCAATACATTGGATCCGTGAAAACGATGGTGGTAGCGGGTTACGATGGTGCGTATGGTTCGGCAGAGAAAGCGACACCGGTGCGTAAACCACTGATGATCTTAGCAACCTTGCCACGCGTGCTCGGCCCGGATGAGAAAGTAAAGCTTCCGGTGACCATTTTTGCAATGGACAAGAGCATTAAAACGGTGAAACTCGAAGTGAAGAGTTCCGGCCCGATCCAAACACTTACCTCAACGCAAACCGTGACGATGTCAAATGCTGACATGACAGTTGACTTCGATCTTGGCGTTAAAAGTTTATTGGGTATGGGCAAGGTTGAAGTCACAGCAACCTCAGGAAGCTTCAGCGCAAAGGATGCAATAGAAATTGACATTCGTAACGCAAATCCTCCGGTGACGCGGGTTGTAGAAGGGTTGCTCGAAGCCAACAAAACATGGACGACAAACATAACGCCAGTCGGAATGGCCGGAACCAACTCTGCTGTCCTGGAAATTTCATCCATGCCTCCGATCAACTTAGGGCAACGCTTGCGCTACCTCATCCAGTACCCGTATGGTTGTGTCGAGCAGACAACTTCTTCCGTCTTCCCGCAGCTCTTTATTGATAAGATTAAACCAGTAACGAAGAATGAATCTGAGGTGATGCAGCGAAATGTGCGTGCAGGTATCGAGCGCCTCAAGTCATTCCAACAGCGCGATGGCGGATTTTCGTACTGGCCAGGAAGACAGGATTACGATAGCTGGTCAACTACCTATGCCGGTCATTTCCTCATTGAGGCGGAGGCAAGAGGATTTTTTGTTCCGAACGAAATGATCAAACGCTGGAAGAAATTCCAAAAGAACAGGGCGCAGGATTGGAGACGAAACCAGGAATACTCGAGCAGTGAAATTATTCAAGCCTATCGCTTGTATGCGCTTGCCTTGGCGGGAGATCCTGAAATGGGTGCGATGAACAAACTGCGCGAGCAAGGAAACCTTCCGGTAACAGCAGCATGGATGCTTGCTGCAGCTTATGCAAAAGCAGGACAGATTGAAGCCGCAAAAACCTTAATCTCTAAATTGACAACTGTTGTGAAACCGTACCAGGAGATGAGTTATTCCTACGGGTCCGATGAGCGGGACAAAGCAATTATCCTTGAAACGTTGAACCTCGTTGGCGACAAAACGAAAGGATTTGAGATCGTCAAAGAGATTTCCGAAGCGCTCAGCAATCAGAATAACTGGATGAGTACGCAAACAACTGCATGGTGTCTCAAGTCCGTGGCGAGCTTTGTCAGCCTTGAAAATCGTGGCGAGCTGAAGTTTACCTATACCTACAACGGTAAAGAGGTTACAGCCTCCACCGACCTTCCAATCGCGCAGGTAGAAATTCCGGTTGATGGTGTGAAAGCTGCTGCACTG
>DASWTM010000044.1:0-3701 GCA_036402115.1 Chryseosolibacter sp. | reverse complement strand
TGGTGGTTTTTCCACCGAAAGGAGAGAATACAATGATACTATCTATGCTTCGATTCAGATCGCGGGACCGAGAACGATTAAAGAGATTAATACACGTTACCGCATCATTCGAAAAACAGATCAAGACGGAAAGATTATCCGCATTCCGCACGAGATCACAAAAAACAACATTACGGTAACCCAGGTGATCGTTGATGAGGTGTATCCGGAGCCTGCGTTCAAGCAGCGCCTTGAAGCGCAACGTGACATCTCTGCGCAGAAACGAATCGAAATGGAAAAGATTGAAACAGCAAAAGCTGAGCAGCAGAGAATCCTTGCTGAGGGTGAGCGCGACAAGGCGAAAGAACGTATGGACCAGGAAAAGGAACAGGTGAAGCAATTGATTGCGATTGAAACACAGTTGAAACAGGAAACCACAAAAAAGCAACTGGCAGAAATTGCACTTCAAACTGCCAGACTTGAATCGGAGCAGAACCTGGTTCGTGAAAGAGCGCAGGCAGAAGCTAACCGATTAAAAGTTGCCGCTGGTCTTACACCGCAGGAACGTGCGCAGATTCAGAAAGAAACTGCAATCGGTGTTGCGGAAAAACTTGCTGACCTGAAATTCCCGCAGGTGTATATTGAAAGCGGAAGCGCGAAGGATGGCAAGTCAAACCTTGGCTTAATTGAATCGTTAATTGGTGCCGAGATGGCAAAGACGATGGTACCAGCGCTGAAGGAAAAGGAATAACCCTACCGCCATAAAAGTGAAAGCCGCCCACAACGGACGGCTTTCTTTATATATATAATCCAGAAAAAGCATTTACGCCAATTCCAGAGTCGATTCGGTTTCACGCACGCGCTTCACCTGTTGATAGGCGATGAACCCAATGGTTAATAGACCCAACGCCACGGCCACTGTCTTCACTACCATCGGCACATTCTCCACGGCAGGAGGAATTGAAAGGACACCGTTCTCATTGGCCAGTGCTGGCTCATTTACATAACGGCCACTTGAAGGGACGGCAAGTTTGTCGAAGTGACGAGAAAGATTATTCAGTTCCAGGCGCATCTCCTCGCCTTGCATCGGCTTGCCATGACCAGTCGCTACAATTTCCGCATCAAGCGCTGCAAGCTTCATTACGGACATTTTTGCAGCGGCCCAGTTCGGAGTCAGGTATTTTGGTGGACCTGACAGCGCGGACATCCCTGACAAAGCGAAAATCGCAGACTCCGCTTTCGTTGTAACAAAGGCATCTCCGGCAATCAACACTTTATCATTCTCTCTATACAAGCTGATGTGGCCAGGTGTATGACCCGGTGTGTGAACGTATTTCCACTCTGGGAAACCTGGGATCGAATTGTTGTCCGGAAGTTTTTCTACGTATTCTGAAACATCGATCGGACCGCGCGGATACAGGAACGACATCGAGGCCATTGCTCCTCCTCCCACGCTTGGATCTGGTGGTGGATAGGATGATTTGCCTGTGATGTACGGAAGTTCAAGCGGGTGTGCATACACTGGAACATCCCATTCTTCGGCAAGATTCTTCAGCGCACCCACGTGATCGAAATGTCCATGTGTTAGAATGATAGCGGAAGGTCTTCCATTTTCACCAATGATTTCCTTCGCCATTTTCTTAATGGTACCTGCTGACCATTTCAGTCCGGCATCCACCAATGCATAAGCGCCCGAAGTTTCATCTTTAATGATGTAAAAATTTACGAAGGTGTCTTTGTGACCCCATACACCCCGAGCGACAGTGAAAGAGTTTGAGAATGTTTTTTCGATTGATTGTAGTTCCATATTCGGCTTTGTTTCGCGATCGGCCACAGATGTAACAAAAGCGTGCCTCGTTTACAGCCGTTACAGCGAAAGCTCATGCTCTGCCTTCTTGTAAAATGCGGTGAAGAACAAGACGAATGCTACAACCCCGAGCACTACACATCCCGCAAGCTGGTAAAGGATGTTATACCCGACCATTACGCAAGCCAAGATGAACGTGAACATGAGTATACCCACGATAACCCAATATGATCGATCGGCAATCCGAAGAGACTGCGATTCCGTTCGCACCGTGGGTCTTCTCAGGAGAAATTGAAAAGATTCAAAATCCCAAACGATCAGGTAGGTCGCAGCAAGCAACATCAAACCAGTAACGATCGGAGTTCCTTTGAATTCATACGAGATAGTGATGATGAAGATATTTAGGATCATTCCAAAAAATAAGGCCGCACCTAGTTTCGCAAATCGCTGGGTCATGAGTAAGACTCCGGCAACAACTTGCGACCACCCGATAAATTTCCAGTATAATCCGGAAGTGGCCATCACACGAAAAAATTGCTGGATGGGTTCAAGCTTTTCGATTGAAACACCGGGACTGCTAATCAGTAACTCCTGATTGTTGAACTTTCCCATTCCAAACGCTGCAACGATGAATGCGCCACCGATTAAATAGCGCAGGTAAATTGTAAATATCTGGAGAAAGCTGAATTGCCTGAAATAGGCGATGCTGCTGACCATTTTATCCATAAGAACAATAATTGCAGGCAAGACGACACCGACACTCGAATGTTACAAGGGATTTTCCGAATTTCAAATTCACCAGTTAGTTTGTACCTTGAATGACTAAGCCACGGTTATGTACCAATACGAAAAAGTAAGTTCCCAGGAAGCGATTAAGATGCTGGGCCAATCGATTGTTGAGGCAGGTAAAATAAACAAACACATTGCCATCGCAGTTTGTGGTCCCGAAGGCGAGCTGATTGCATTTTTGCGGATGGATCAGGCGAGTCCGGCTGCCGCGTTGATTGCACAGAACAAAGCCTACACGGCTGCACGCGATCGCAAGTCGACTAAACAGATGGGCGAGTTCATGAACAACAACGATCGTCCACCGGCATTCTGGGGTGATAAGGGTATCACAGGTTTTGGCGGTGGTGTTCCCATCGTGCAGGATGGCAAAGTAATCGGTGGAATTGGCATCAGCGGACTTTCAGAGGAAGAAGATGAGCGCATTGCCTACGCAGCCATCGAGACCGTGTATGGACACGTAGGAAGCAATGGCCAGGTTTAACTTTCTAGCAGTTTCAGTTCTGTGTTTGTTGTTGCTCGCGTCCTGTAGTGAAAATGTACAGACCGACACCTCATCGTATTTTCTAATGGAAGATACAACCCTGTCCCTATCTGCTGAGAACGCGTGGCTTGCATTCAACAACGGCAAATTTGAAAAACAGTCGAGTTCGTCTTTCAACCCGGGATTTACAACCTCATACTATTGGCTTGTCGCGGAAACTGATTCATCGGCAACGGAAGCAATGTTTTTGGAGATTGGCTCAGCACAAATCAACGAAATTCTTTTTTACGAGGTTGTCAATAATCAACCGGTGCCGCGGTATACAACGGGTGATCATCTACCGTTTTCTTCACGCCCGATTCCTTCAGTAAACTTTACATTTCCGCTGGAGAAAACTTCACGTCATTATCTGATCAGAATTAATAAACACAATGAATCATTGCAGCTGACGTATCGAACGCGGCCGGCATTGAAATTCTTTGAGGAATCTACCGAGTTAAACATGACCCTGGGCATTATGACAGGAGCTATTGTCCTGATGCTGATCTTCGGTGTTTTCCTGTTTGCGATTACAAAAGAGCTGGTCTATCTATTTTACATTTTATATATCGCTGCCGGATGGATGTATGTGTGGGCTAACCAGGG
>DASWTM010000043.1:0-7368 GCA_036402115.1 Chryseosolibacter sp. | reverse complement strand
AACGTCTACTACTTCCGTTACCCGGTGGTGACGCACACGAGGCATTTCGTGCGCAGCCGGTTGGCGATGTAAAACCGCTGTTCAGTCATTCACTGCCACCAAAACCTGGCGGGGTTATCATTCTCCTGTACGAAGAAAACGGCAAGATTAAATTTCCGCTGACAAAACGCCCGGAATATACCGGTGCGCATAGTGGGCAGGTTAGTCTCCCCGGGGGGAAGGCGGATCCTGGAGAAGATGCAATAGCCACCGCGTTGCGCGAATGCGAAGAAGAGATTGGGATTAGTCGAGATTCGGTTAACGTCATAGGCAAGCTGAGCGACTTTTTTGTAATGCCCAGTAACTTTATGGTGACGCCTGTTGTCGCCAGCCTTGATCGCGATGCCGTATTTCAGCCGGATAGCCGTGAAGTTGTAAAGGTCATAAAGGCGGATCTCGAAGACATTGTGAAGGAGGACGCGATGAAGCAAAAGGAGATACTTGCAGCCGGGCGCTTCCGCATGAACGCACCGCATTTCGTCATAGAAGGAGAAGTTGTGTGGGGAGCTACCGCGATGATGGTAAACGAATTCCGGATGATCCTCCGGGAAATTCTCTAACGCGCTTTCATCAATCCCAGATCCATTGCGTGGATGACAAACTGTGTGGGTGATTTAATTTGCAACTTCCGGATAATACTTTTTCGGTGCGATTGAATGGTGTGCGGACTCAGGAATAGAATGTCCGCAATCTGCTGCGATGATTTGCCTCTAGCAATAAGGGCAAGTATTTCAGACTCGCGACCGGTGAGCGTACTCGAGTCGTTGCCTTGCGCCTCAGCGGAGGCTTGCCTTTCTAACAGCATATCGAGAATCTTCTGGCAGTAAAACTTCTCGCCACGCGAAACCGATTGAATCGCAGCGATCACCTCGTCCTTGCTGCACTCTTTTGTCACGTACCCCTTCACGCCAAGCTGCAAAACACGCATGATGGTTGCCTTGTCGTTGTCTGACGAAAGGATGAGCACATTTAGTGCTGATCTCTTCCTTACAAGCTTTTCGAGATCATCGACCGTAATGAATCCATTCAGGTTGTAGTCCAGGATCAGGAGGTCTGGGATATGATTCTCAATGGCCAGCGTAAGTGTTTTTGCGTCCGAGACGTGTGCTGCCAATTCGAAATCAGGACGATCCTGTAGAAACGAAGATAAGCCGGCAGCCGTAAGTTCTTGATTGTCAGCTAAAACTATTTTCATCCGCTCCTCTGATAACTGAAATCGCAATACTAATCCTTATTTAGACCGATTCCAAACAAAAGAACTCCCCTCGAGAGGGGATAAATCCTACCCTTAGAAAGTCATCTTTAGCAGCAATCCGGAATACCTTATTCGTCCCTAAGA
Source organism: Chryseosolibacter sp. (assembly GCA_036402115.1). Taxonomy (GTDB): domain Bacteria; phylum Bacteroidota; class Bacteroidia; order Cytophagales; family Cyclobacteriaceae; genus Chryseosolibacter. The sequence continues at coordinate 5,990 of DASWTM010000043.1, read as the reverse complement.
ATGCTCTTCGCATGTTCATGTTTTTGAAATATCTTGCGCAAATTTTTAATCATGAAATTTCTCACCGCAGTCGTTTTCCTCTTCCTTACATTCATCGCTTACGGCCAGCCACCTCAGGTTCCGGCCACACCCGGAGCGACATTTGGTGCGGGCACAACCGCAGATGGAGCAGTGGAAGTCTCAACGCTTCCAACGTTCCTCAGCAAGAAAGAAAGCGGAAACGTAAAAGTGATCGCCAAAGTAACTGACGTGTGTCCAAAAAAAGGCTGCTGGATGTCACTCGAAATGCCTGACAAGACCACCGTGTTCGTCAAAATGAAGGACTATGGCTTTTTTGTTCCGCTGGAAATGATTGGAAAAACAGTCGTGATTGATGGCGAAGCAAAAAAGATCACAACTTCCGTTGATGAACTTAAGCACTATGCCGAGGACGCAAAAAAATCCAAAGAAGAGATCGATGCGATCACCGAGGCAAAAGAGGAGATCCGCCTGACGGCAAATGGAATTTTAGTGGTGAGGTAAGTGTTTGATTTGCGATCATGAATTCAATACGAAATTTAAGATGGGTTGGAACGGCAGAAGGGATTTCATTTCTGGTTCTGCTTTTCATAGCAATGCCAATTAAGTACATGTTGGGAATCCCGGAAGTCGTGAAGTACGTGGGATGGGCCCATGGCATTTTGTTCATTGCTTATATCGCAGCTGTATTTGCTGCCATTCGTGCGATGCAATGGAACTGGTTCGCAGTGTTAGTAGCGTTAGCAGCATCGCTCATTCCGTTCGGTACATTTATTCTTGACCGCCAACTCAAGCGCAGACAAATGGAACTGCAAGCTGCATAACTTACAGCAACCAATTCTTACAAAGAGCTCATCACGAACATTGCAGAAAGCAAAGAAGGCTGATCACCGATCAGCCCCCTGACTTATTCCATCAATTTCCGCGGGTTTCAACCTACGGATTATTTTTTCTTTTTCTTCGCAACCACCTTCTTCACGGCCTTCGCAATTTTCTTCACGAGTTTTTTAACGACTCCGTTTTTCTTTGCTGGCTTGGCCGATTTCTTCGCTGGCTTTGATAGCTTCACTGCCTTTTTCGAAGCTGGTTTGCTCGCCTTCGCAGCTTTCTTCGATGGTTTAGCACCTTTAAGTGCTTTCGAAAGTACAGGCTTCACAACCTTCTTACCCGACTTCTTCGTCACAATTTTGCGTGACACAGGCTGGCTGAATCCAGAGGAAGCAGTGATTTGTTTTGCCATGAGATTCAATGCAGAACCTGCCTTGAACCACTCGATCTGACCTGCATTGTAAGTGTGATTCAATTTGATCACATCTTTGGTGCCGTCCTTGTGGTTCAACACCATTGTCAATTGCTTGTCAGGTGCAAACTCAGTCAGGTCGATGATATCGAATCTGTCGTCTTCCTGGATGAGGTCATAATCTTCCTCTTTCGAGAAGGTTACGCCTAGCATACCCTGCTTCTTCAGGTTCGTTTCGTGAATACGAGCGAATGATTTTACAAGGATCACTTTTACACCGAGGAAGCGCGGTTGCATGGCAGCGTGTTCGCGTGATGAACCTTCACCGTAGTTATGGTCACCCACAACGATTGATCCGATGCCCGCGGCCTTATAAGCGCGCTGTGTTGCAGGAACTGGTCCGTACTCTCCAGTCAACTGATTCTTAACGCTGTCTGGTTTATCGTTGAATGCATTGATCGCACCAGTCAAGGTGTTGTTTGCAATGTTATCGAGGTGACCACGGAATCTCAACCATGGGCCCGCCATCGAAATATGGTCAGTAGTACACTTTCCTTTTACTTTGATGAGAAGTCGGAGGCCCATCATGTTTTTGCCATCCCAGGGAGCAAATGGAGCAAGCGCCTGAAGTCTGTTCGACTTCGGATCGATCTTCACCTGAACTTTGCTTCCATCCTCAGCCGGGGCAAGGTATCCCGGATCCTTTACATCAAACCCTCTTGGAGGAAACTCTACACCCATTGGCTCATCTAGTTTCACAGGCTGCCCTTCATCGTTTGTCAACGTGTCGGTCATCGGATTGAAGGTAAGGTCACCTGCAATCGCGAATGCTGTCGTAATCTCAGGAGAAGCTACAAATGCGTGTGTGTTCGGGTTACCGTCATTACGCTTTGCAAAGTTTCTGTTGAAAGACGTGATGATAGAGTTCGCACGATTAGGATCGTTCGTGTGACGCGCCCACTGTCCGATACAAGGACCGCAAGCATTTGCCAACACAACACCGCCGATCTTTTCAAAGGTACCGAGGTAGCCGTCACGTTCAACTGTGTAGCGAACCTGTTCAGAACCCGGAGTGATGGTGAATTCAGCGCGCGCTTTCAACTTCTTGTCTACGGCTTGTTTCGCAAGCGAAGCAGAACGGGAAATATCTTCATACGATGAGTTCGTGCAGGAGCCGATCAGACCTACTTCAAGTTTTGCAGGCCAGCCATTTTTCTTCACTTCCTCTGCAAATTGAGAAAGAGGAATGGCGCGGTCTGGAGTGAAAGGACCGTTCACATGAGGCTCGAGTGTTGACAAGTCAATCTCAATCACCTGGTCGAAATACTTCTCAGGATTTGCATACGCTTCCGGATCGCCCTGAAGGTGCTCCTTCACTTTATCAGCGAGGTCGGCCACTTCTTTGCGTTTTGTTCCGCGAAGGTATTCCGCCATCTTCTGATCGTATCCGAAGATAGACGTTGTAGCACCGATCTCTGCGCCCATGTTACAGATCGTTGCCTTTCCTGTACAAGAAAGTGAATCTGCACCCGGACCAAAATATTCAACGATAGCACCGGTTCCACCTTTCACGGTGAGGATACCAGCCACTTTCAAAATAACATCTTTTGCTGATGACCAACCGCTAAGCTTACCGGTAAGTTTTACACCAATCAGCTTAGGCCACTTCAGTTCCCATGGCATTCCGGCCATCACGTCTACTGCATCAGCACCACCGACACCGATCGCCACCATACCGATCCCTCCGGCATTTACGGTGTGTGAGTCAGTACCGATCATCATACCGCCTGGGAAACCGTAATTCTCCAGCACTACCTGGTGGATGATACCAGCACCTGGCTTCCAGAAGCCGATACCGTATTTATTGGAAACCGATTCGAGGAAAGTGAAAACTTCGCCACTTGCAGTGACAGAATCTTTAAGGTCTTTCTTGGCGCCATCTTTGGCAAGGATCAGGTGATCGCAATGTACGGTAGAAGGCACACGTACTTTCGGTATGCCCGCAGACATGAACTGCAACAATGCCATCTGTGCGGTGGCATCCTGCATGGCCACACGGTCAGGCGAAAAATTAACATATGATTTTCCCCTGGTGAAGGTCCCGACAGCCTGCTCAGCATGGAGGTGGGTGTAAAGGATCTTCTCTGAAAGAGTAAGGGGTTTGTTTACTACTTTTCTGGCCCGAGCAATTTTTTCAGGTAATTGCTTATAGACGGCCTTGATCATGTCTAAATCGAATACCATAATGTTATTTTAAGCGGTGCTAAAGTACTAAAATTTTTCAGTCTGGTTAAGGAGTTCCAAACTATGCAACAGTTTTTCAGTGTCTGCGGTTTCGCCATTTCGTACCTTATCCAACAGGGTGTTCAGTTCCCGGGCTTCATCGGGAGTCAAGCCCGTTATCATGTCGTCCAGTTCATCCACCTCCTTCTGCATTTTTTTAAGCAGGTCAAGTCCGGCTGCGGTAATGCTGATCTCGGCAGCCCGTTTATCATTTTTTCCGCCCTCTCGCTGAATGAGCCCTTTCAATCGTAACCGCTCCACGATACGGGAGCTGTCAGACATTTTTTCAAGCATACGTTCTTTGATCAGGTTGATGGATGCCGGGTCCGGATACTGGCCCCGTAGAATACGCAGCACATTGTATTGCTGCCGCGTAATGTCGAACTTCTTGAATACCTCGCTCATCCGGCCCACCAGGTAATTCTGTGTGTAGAGGATGTTCAGAATGGCTTTTTGGTACTCGTTTCTAAAGGTTTTCTGTTGAATGTCGGCTTCGAGAGACATACACGTTTTGGCTTAGGTTAGAAGACTAAAGTAACCATTTTTGCCAATATCGGGAAGGGAAAGTCGACCGCTGTCAGTCCACAGCCTACGGCCAAGAACACTGTACTTTCAGTGGACAGTCGACCGGTGGACTAAACTCCTTGCTGCCGATATAATTGAGATGCTTGCGCCCGACATTTTCACCTTGTCAGTCTAGGACCGTCTCGTGTCTCAGGGACGATGCCCCTTAGCCGACTCGAGGCGTTCGCAATAGTGGACACCATGAAGATTGTTAGATCGAAACAAAGATAATTTTGGCAATGCCCGCCATCGCGCAGCCGTCACTTCGAGCGTGGAACTTGATAGTCTAGCATTACCTGCGGAGAACCACCGCTGGGCCTGCGCTTCCCGATAGCAATCGGGACGCTACAACTCCGGCCATTACACAAGCCCTCGCGCTTCGGGGTTTTCGCTTCTATCGCTATTGCCCCACAGTGAAATATTCCGGTCGTGGACAGGTAAAACTACTTGCTGTTGATATAGTTAAGAAACTCGCGCTTGATATTCTCGTCCTTGAATTTGCCCGAGAAGTATGCCGTGCCTGTTTTACTATTGGTGTCACCAACTCCGCGCGAGGCTACGCACATGTGGTTTGCATCGATCACAACACCAACATCTTCTGTATTCAGAACCCGCTCGATTTCTTTGCCGATCTGAACTGTAAGACGTTCCTGCACTTGCGGGCGCTTTGAAAAATATTGTACGATGCGATTGATCTTGGACAGTCCGATCACTTTCCCACTGGAGAAATACGCTACGTGAGCTTTGCCGTAGATGGGAACAAAGTGGTGTTCACAATGCGAGTAAAAGGTGATGTCCTTCTCTACCAGCATTTGATCGTAGTTGTATTTATTTTCAAATAGCCTTGCGTGAGGGCGATTTTTGGGATTGAGTCCGCTGAACACTTCTTTCACATACATCTTCGCTACCCTCCGCGGAGTGCCGTTCAGACTATCATCCGTTAAATCCAGACCTAAAATGGTCATGATCTCCTTAAAATGCTTTTCGATCCTGGTAATTTTCTCCTCATCGTCCATATCGAATGCATCGGCACGCATCGGAGTCTCCGCTGATGAGCCAACATGGTCATCGCCAATATCTTCGTGGTCTTCGGGTTTAAGAGGCCGGATATTCAACGAAATTTCTTTCTGTCTCATACAACGTGATTTTCAGTTCTAAATTGGAATCTATCTTCTGTCTCAAAATCCTCCAGATGACGACAGCGATGTTTTCAGCGGTGGGATTCAGGTTCTTAAAATATTCGGTGTCAAGATTGAGGTTCCGGTGATCGAATTTACGCAAAACATTCTCTTTGATAAGATCACTCAACACTTTCATGTCGTAAACATAACCGGTCTGGGGATCGGGTTCGCCAATAACACTGACGATCACTTCATAGTTATGTCCATGAAAGTTGGGGTTACTGCATTTGCCAAACACATCCGAATTGTGCTGATCCGACCATGCAGGATTGTAAAGCCGGTGAGCCGCATTGAAATGTTCTTTTCTCGAAACCTTTACCTTCATTCAGTAAAAGTAAACAGGATAATGATCAAAAGGTTCCGGATTTTGGAAATAAGTGGGCGGAAGGCTGTTTCAGGATGCGATCTAGGCTGATTTTAAGCGACTTGACAAGGCACCCGCATTGCCATCGCGGAGCCGGGTGCCGGGGTGCCAGTTGCCAGGATGCCAGGTTCGAACTTCTATTTACTCGAAAAAAATTCTCCGTGTTCGCTCCGCGCTTTCTCCGTGTTCTCCGCGGTGAGGATTTGGTATTTAAAACGTTGACACGCTCACCTTATCATGAAAGTCGAACAACGACAAATTCATTCCAATCATAAACTCATGCGATGTGAAGCGCGATCCTACCGAACTGTTGGAAGGAACCTCTAGCGCATAGCCAAAC
>DASWTM010000042.1:0-8448 GCA_036402115.1 Chryseosolibacter sp. | reverse complement strand
TTCATCCGACATACCGACCATCACAAGACCATCTTTACTATATCCAATCGGCCTGTTCTGCGCAAACTCAATTTGATTGTACACCACGATCGTTCCAATGATCAAGGTGGTCGAAATCGTGAATTGTACCACTACCAAAATCTTCCGCGGAAGCGAGGCATACCTACCTACACGAAACGTCCCCTTCAATGTTTTCACAGGTTCAAACGAAGAGAGAAACAATGCCGGATACAAACCCGCTAGCAAACCCGTCACAATACTAAACGCGATTCCAAAGGACCAGAAGAGCGGGCTCAACCAGGGAAGCACGATACGCTTATCGGCAACCGAATTGAACTGCGGGAGGATAAGGAATACCAAAATAATTGAAAATAGAAAAGCGAGCATGGCGATTAAAATTGACTCGCTGAAAAATTGTGAGATCAATTGCCTTCTTACGGATCCTATCGCTTTGCGGATGCCCACCTCTTTCGCACGTTTCTCCGAACGAGCCGTGCTCAGGTTCATGAAATTGATACACGCCAGAATAAGAACAAATAGCCCAATCGTTGCGAAAAGCCATACATTGCTGATGCGACCTCCGACTAACACACCTTGCTTGAATTCCGAATACAGATGCCATTTGCTCATGGGATGAAGGAATACAATCGGATTATATCGTCTCTCATCCTCCGAAACTTTATTCAGTTTCACGTCTTTGATCTTGGCGGAAACCTCTTCCATGTTGGCATGGTCGGCTATCATGGCGAACGTGCGGGTATAGTTACTTCCCCAGGGCTCTTCCATTTCCTGAATCCATGTATTCTGACTAAGGTACAACGACCACGGCATGATTACTTTCAATTCGCGGAACGAAGAGTTATAGGGAAGATCCTTATACACTCCAGTCACCGTCACATCCACACGGTTGTTCATCCGGAACACTTTTCCAACCGGATCAATGGAATCAAAATACATCCTTGCCACGGATTCCGAAATGAGGATCGTATTCATGTCTTTTAATCCTTGCCTCGTACCATGAATCATTTCGAGCGTCAGCATGTCTGCAACTTCGGGTTCGAAATAAGAACCACTTACATTGAACATCTTGTCACCATAGGTGAGCGTGTAGTCGTTGTTCCAGGATGCCTGCAAAACGTATTTGAAATCACTTCCGTACACATTGCGGATCTCCTCCGCCATCTGCGCTGGGTTGGCCTCCTGCGTTCCGATTTCACCATTGTAGGTCTGGTGCTGCAACACCTGCGCTATACGCTCATAGTTCGCATGGTATTTATCAAAACTCAGCTCATCATGTATCCAGAGCGCGATCAACATCGCCACCCCCATGCCGACCGCCAGTCCGCCAATATTGATGAATGAATAAACCTTGTTTTTGATAAGATTTCGCCAGGCGATCTTGAAATAATTCTTGAGCATAGGAAGTGAATTTAATAGTAGACTCGGTTTGCCAGCTTTGGTTGCACGGAATACTCGGGAAAGTGATTGAAGTTACAGAATCGGCCAACAATCTGTAGAAAAAGCCAAAGCTCAGGAACCAATCTCGCCAACTATACGGACTACTGCCCGATTCGCGTAATAGTCAAATAACCAACCATATCGATATAAACAATGCATTTTAATATATGCATTTTGGAATTTGAGATTTGAGATTTGGACTTTGGGATTTGGGATTTGGCTTTGGACTTTGGGATTTAACCATGCTTCTTGTATTTTGAATCTCTGATCCTCAACTTTGCCCCTTATCCATCATATCCATCACTATGATCCTTGACGACATCAGGTATTCCTCGCGATACGAATTTCTTGGACCTCTCTTTAAGAAAGCATTTCAGTTTATAGCTGCAAATGACATGACCTTGCTGCCCCCTGGAAAACATGAGATCCAGGGCGATGATCTGTTTGTGATTATCATGGAGTATGAAACAAAGGAACCTGTGTATTGGGTCATGGAGAATCATAGAAAGTACATTGACATCCAATACATGCTGCGTGGTGAGGAATTAATGGGTGTGCAGACATTTGCCAACCAGACACCGACAACGGCCTATGATGAAAGCCGGGATGCTGCATTCTACAAACCGGAATATGATTCGCTGTTAAAAGTGAAACAAGGTCAATTCGCCATTTTCTTTCCGCACGATCTGCACATGCCGAGCATGCAGTCAGGTGCAATCCAAAAGGTTTTAAAAGCGGTATTTAAGGTGAAGGTAACAGAGTAGCGCTGAGTATGCGTTGGTATAACCAGACATCGTGCTAAAGGCAGATTTTGAATTACCTTGTATAATGGCTGAAAAAACGGTAGACGAAATGATCATGAACCTGCCCCGCACCGAGCAGGTCCTCGTTAAACGCTTACGGGCAATCGTCTCGGAATGTCTCCCAGCCGCGACCGAAAAGGCTTATTTCGGTATGGGCATCCCCTACTACACACACCATCGTATGATATGCTTCATCTGGCCAGCGTCAGTGTTTTGGGGGCCCAAACGCACAACAGAAACCCAAAATGCAAAAGGCACATCGTTGGGATTTTGCTACGGCAATCTAATGGCCAATGAAGATGGTGCATTGCTCGCTGAGGGAAGAAAGCAAGTCTACGTCATGTACTTCAAAACACTCAGCGACATCAACGAAGCGCAAATCCGAGCGCTACTGTTTGAAGCTTCCTTACTTGACGACAACTTTAAGAAGCAAAAAAATAAGGCGAAGCAGACGAAGAAAAATAGATCGTAAGCCAAAAAAAAAGATCACAGCAACTCCTCACGGTGATCCTCTTCTTCTAACACTAAATGTTTTATGCAAACCTCCGCGGAACCTCCTCTTGTGCTTCGATCATTGCGGTAGAGAGCGCCTTATATACCGCAATCCACGCGGCCTCAATCTGAGGATTCCACCGGTCACCAAGACCGGTTTTCAATGTGTAGATCAGGCAATCACCCACTACCGGATAATGTTCCTTCAACGCACCATATTTTTTGTGACGTTGTGCGAGCGATTTTACTTCACCGATAATTGTATCGATCTTATCCAGCTTCGTTACGATATAGGTGACGGTATTCATAAGTTTCCGTGCCTGCAAGGTGATATCTTCTTTGAATAGTGGCCGGACACCCGGAGCAACCTCAAACAGCCGCGAGTAAAATAATTCTCCCGCCTTGTCTGATTTGGCGATAACGAAACCCCAGGTTTCTCTCACCATTTTAATTTGTAGTGGGCTCATAAATAGAATTAGGTTCTTATGCATTACCATACGGGTGCAGGGGGATCATTTTCGAACGAAAAAAAATCATATGAGCGCTTGGTCTTTAATACTGTGTGAATAGCATTCCTTGTGAGTATAAAACATTAAAAAATTGAAACACCCGAAAAACAGGAGGCTAAAAACTTGAACTACTGGGAATGTGAATTGGTCTTTAGCGAAAACAAAATTTACGAGCGTACTCATAGGTTACATCTCGTTAATGAACCCATCAACAAAACCCCATTACATACCATGAAAGCAATCCTGGTCGATGACGAAAAATACTCCATCGAGATCCTACGAGTCATGATCGCTAAATTTTTGCCAAACGTTGAAATCGTGGCAGCCTGCATGGATCCTGTGCAGGCCATCGAGCAAATCCGTGTTCATCAGCCGGAAATTGTTTTCCTCGATGTTCAGATGCCTAGACTCACGGGTTTCCAACTTCTTCAACAAACAAGACGCACGGATTTCGAAGTGATTTTCATTACCTCATCGGAAGAGCACGCACTCGAAGCGCTGAAGGCAGGGGCGATAGACTATTTGTTAAAACCAGTCCAACCGGAAGAATTGAAACAAGCGTATGTGAAAGTAGTGGAGAAAAAGGACAGCACCCGCCATCTCAACAGACTCATCAACTACTTGAAGCCCCAAAAACAAGTCACCAAACGAATAGCATTGACGGCATCTGAACACCTCGTGTTTGTTGAACCAAATGACATCATATATTGTGAGAGCGATAGCAACTACACAACTTTCTTTTTAACAACAGGAGAAAAGGTGATGATTGCGAAAACGTTGAAAGACGTGGAAGACCTGCTTCCTCGCGAAGACTTCTTCCGCATTCACGCATCCTACCTCATCAATACGAAACACGTAACAAAATTTACCCGTGGAGATAGTGGCTACGTCATAATGAGCAACAACCAGCAGCTCAGTGTCTCTCGTAATAAAAAGGATGAGTTCTTCGAGATGTTCTCAAAATTGTGACAAGGCGGAAAACTCAGCTGCGCAATGCTTCAAAGGCATAACGCGCGTCTTCCCAAAACGAATCCAACGCAATGATCCTGGGCTTAAAAAATGAAATCAATTCTGGCCAGTCTTCCTTTTTAAAGATTGAGACATCCTGGATCTCCTTATAAATCCGGCTTGTTACTTTGCCATCATTGCCCACCACGTGGAGATGCCATACCCATTCTTCTTGTAGCGCGTCATGCAACATTGATTTTAGCTCAAGAAATTGCTCGAAATACAATTCCTGAATTCCGGGATCGCGATGTTCCATGGAAATTGAAATCACGGCCGACTTTTTATCCGCGCTCATGCGGAAGTAAACGTCTTTAACCCGCGTATGGTAGTTCACCCAGTTAATTTTCAATCCCTCGGCAGAAGGAACAGGGCTCATGTATTTTCCAAAGGCTGTCCAGAACTGTTCCCTGATACGCGAGGCTTCTTCACGGCTAAACATGTCGCAAAATAGCAAAAGCTTTCACAGCAGCTTTAGAATGTTCGCTCATCTGCAGATGGACCATAAATTGATGGAACCCGAATATCGTTAAGCCGCATATACACGGTAAGCTGACCCCTGTGATGAACCCAATGATTAAGCGATGACATCACACACTCTTTAATCGTTTGCGTGTAAAGAACGCGCCCGGAATTTTTCAATTCGAATTTTTTATCGAGCGCTTCATTTTTAACGTTGGCGAGTGCCCGTTTCGCGTTGTCTATATTCGAATCAAAGTGCTTGACGAGCGCGGCCGTGGTAGTAAGTTGAAACTGCTTGTAGTGCGCCAGATCGATTGTGTATTCTTCAATCGCCCACGTAATCCATTGCGGAATATCAGCCACCAATAAACACAAATATCCCATGTCCATTGATTTCTCATGCGGTTTCCAGGAATACAATTGTTCAGGAACGGCCTCGAGGCATCTGCGTGTAGCTCTAACCTCAGACTCCAGTTCTTTTTGAAATTCAGTTCCAAGGGTAATGTTCATATCTGATGTTTCTTACCGTCACAAAAAGTTTATACCAGTCGCAGGCTGCTTATTTCGACTGTGGAATACGAACCGGCCTTTTTTGGTGTCGCATCCTTCACTACCTTAGACATCTTAATTGTCATCTCATGAAGTCCTCCGTAAACCGAAGAACATTTCTGCAAGCACTGGCGACAACAGCAGCGTCTGCATCATTATTAAGCGTCCCATCACAGGCGAAAGCACCTGCCTCAAAATACAAATTGGGGTTGCAGCTGTTTACCATCCGCGATGCGATGTCCAGGGATCTGAAAGCAACGCTGAAGCAAGTACGCACCCTTGGTTACGAAGACACTGAAACGTATGGATTCGACCCGCAGCAAATCACGTACTATGGGATGAAAGCTGCAGAGTTTAAAAAACTGATGGACGACAATCAGCTCATCACGACCAGCGGCCACTACAACTTTTCCGAATTGCTGCATGGATCCGATGATGAAATGAAGAAATATGTTGACCAGTGTATCCTTGGCGCAAAGGCCATCGGTCACAAATACATTACCTGGCCATGGCTTCAACCTGAGTACAGGTCCATGGATAGCTTTCGAGTTCTGGTGAAAAAGCTTAACATGATTGGGGAGCAGGTGTCAAAAGCCGGACTCGGCTTCGCGTACCACAATCACGACTTTGAGTTTACCGACTACAACGGAGAAAACGGTTACGATCTGATTATGCGCGAGACGGATCCCAAAACGGTAAAGCTGCAGATTGATCTATACTGGGTAATGCATTCTTCAAAACAATCACCTGCCGAACTGTTTCGAAAACAACCTGGACGATTTGTAATGTGGCACATCAAAGACATGCACAAAGTTTCGCGTGACTATACAGAGCTTGGCAATGGATCCATTGACTACACCGCAATTCTTCCTCACGCGTCACTCGCAGGCCTTCAATACTATTATCTCGAACAAGGCGGAAACTTCGCCACCAACTCCATGCAAAGCATCGCAGACAGCGCTGCCTTCTTCAAGACGAATCTTCAAAAATATTTATGATTGATAGCTCTACGCTCCTTCACCTGACTTGCCTCTGACAACAAATGTATACACCGCCATGATGACACATACTTACGACTAATGGAACGCCTGACAGCTATTGAAAGAGCTAATGCCTAATGCCTAATGCCTGATGCCTGATGCCTAATGCCTAATGACTAGTGCCTAATGACTAGTGTCCAATGTCGCTTCTTTAGAATTTCTCTAAAGTAAATTTATTTCTTATACAACTCGGTTCAACATTTTGAAAAGAGAAATGCGTTAACTTATCTTTGCATCATGCTAAGAGAAAAAGCAACATATCGATTCACACACAAGCAGGATAGCGATATTCTGTTGATGCCGCGGATTTTCAGTTAATCACATTAGTGATCTCACACTGAAAACCCGGCACTGTCCGGGTTTTTTTTGTTTTTACCCAATAGGTTAAAAAAAACGAATGTCTGAAAAAGACAATGGCACTGCTTTGCCTTTGTGTAGGTAGTGTCTGGCAAGATAGATTTATAAAAGTAACGTCATTATTGGATGACAATAATATTATGGAAAAGATAATGTGGATGGAAGAATACCTGGAGGAGGGTCTGCGACTTGCAGCCGAGGAGGGCCACGAGTCGTCCCTCAAACTTCTGGAAAAGCTCCTGTTCGAGGAACCTGGATATGCACGGTTGCATCATACGCTCGGAATCGTATACTTCTGCTATGCTGAAAAAAATGAACTGGCAGAGAGGCATTTCCGTTTAGCCATTCAGTTCGATGCAAGTTATGCTGACCCGTATTGGTTCCTGGGTAAGCTACTTGGTGACGATGAGCGCTTTGATGAAGCGATCGCGATTTACCAACGTGGAATGAAAGCGAAGCGGGCACGGAAAGCCGAGCTTTTAAAGGAAGCTGGCAGAGCATTCGAACTTAAACGAAAATTTAAAGCCGCGATACGGCATTACAAGAAAGCATTGCGCCACTCCGCAGAATTATGGGACTGCAGGATGATCGAAGAAAGTATCCAACGATGCAGGCGCAAGCAAAAAAGTTGATTGAAAAAAGTCCGGAGCAATTCCGGACAGAAAGGAGTAACAATGAAACGCAAGATGTTAAGTGGCAAAGACCTGATCAAGATCGGTTACCCCGAAGGGAAAGCGGTTGGTCTAGCTATCAATACCGTATTAAAACATTTCCGCAGAAGCGAGAAGGAGGAAATATTTTCAATGCTGAAACAGGTACTGGCATCACCGAAAGAATACATCAATGATTCGATCTGGAGCAAGGTTGCGCTCGAGTTAGTTCCGAATGAACGGAAGTCACTGGCGCATGAGCTTTCCAAGGCCCGCATTGACTATAAAACTTTCGGAAGTGAGTACATCGAAGAAGGTGCCCGTAACCAAATGGAAATTGCGATGAAATTACCTATCACTGTCGCAGGATCATTGATGCCCGATGCGCATCAGGGATACGGACTTCCGATAGGCGGTGTGCTGGCTACAAAAAATGCGGTGATTCCTTATGGAGTTGGTGTAGACATTGGTTGTCGTATGTGCCTTACAGCATATCCGATCGATGAAAAATACCTCGAACGTCATCGCGCTAATTTCAAACAAGTGTTGATCGACAACACGTACTTTGGAAGGGAGGCTGCGAGAAAGCCGAAGGATCATGAGGTGATCAATAGCCCGCTGTTCCAGGAGATCCCGTTGTTGAAAAATCTTCAGGGTCGTGCCGCGATGCAGATCGGCTCATCGGGAAGCGGAAATCACTTCGTGGAGTTTGGAATGCTGGAACTGCATGATGGCAATGAGTGGAATGTACCGAAGGGGAATTACCTCGCAGTGTTGTCGCACTCCGGGTCTCGCGGACTGGGAGCAGAGATTGCCCGTCACTACACGAAGCTGGCGAAGCAGATTTGCTTTCTACCGGGTGAAGCATCCAACCTCGCATGGCTGGATCTATCAACCGATGCCGGACAGGAATATTGGCTTGCAATGAATCTGGCAGGAGATTATGCCTCGGCCAATCATCACCAGATCCACGGGCGCATAGCCGATGCGTTAGGAGAACGTCCACTGTTCCAGGTAGAGAACCATCACAATTTCGCCTGGAAGGAAAAACTCCCGGGTGGCGAAGAAGTAATCGTTCATCGCAAAGGTGCAACGCCAGCTGGACAAGGAGTGCTTGGAATTA
>DASWTM010000041.1:0-7996 GCA_036402115.1 Chryseosolibacter sp. | reverse complement strand
ACCGCGTTAAGAAATAATTTCCTGCAATCGTTCCTCCTTCTCTTCGCGGCTGTGATCGTACTCGTGGCCATTTCATCATTAATGTTAATACAAACATTTAAAACGCCCGTTCCAGAATTCAGAACATCGGCTATCAAACGGTTTGTCGATCGTCATGCTGTACGTCCGATCTGGTGGATCTACCTTCTTACCATTCTTCGCAAGGAACCATTTCTCTTCATAGGCAACAAGATCTTTTCAGGACTTTTACTCTTTGCCGTTATGCAGTTATATATCGGTGAAACATACGATGCAAGACTCTTAGCCATGGCTGCGGCTGTTGCAGGAGTCGGAAATTACATGCTGATGATGCAACTACAACTTTTCGATTTCAAGTATTTTCTTTTGATGAGAAGTTTGCCCATCAGATTACGGCAACGTTGGGCACGCATAATGGTGATTACGCTCATCATTGTTTTGCCGGAAATGGTTCTCATTGCGAAGTATGCACCAGCACTTCCTGTGACGGAGATTATTGCAATCATGCTGTTGATTCCAGCACTCGCGCTATTGGCCTATGCACTTCTTTACATTCGATTCAGTAATACTGAGACTTATGGCAGATTCACGTTTTGCCTGGCGATTGCCCATCTGGTACTGATATTGTTTCAGGTACCCGTCCTTATTTTGGCGATTGCAAACATCAGTGTTGCGTGGACTATTTTCCGCTCGAAGTACTACGCGTTTGAACTGCCGCCCTCAATTATAAAATAACCTTTCCATTCAGTATGATCGTGTCGATGTAGGAAGTTCCGAACGAGTAAGGAAGAAACGCTACCGAAGAAATTGGTTTTGTAATGAAAAGATTGGCAATTTTTCCAATGGTAATACTTCCAACTTGATTGCTCAACTCGAGTGCTGCTGCAGTGTTGATCGTTGAAGCATTGAATGCCTCCTCAGGCGTCATCTTCATTTTTATACATGCAAGCGAAACCATGGTCTGCATATTACCCGAAGGTGAACTTCCCGGATTATAGTCCGAAGCAATCGCGACAGGCAAACCCGCCTCGATCATTTTTCGCGCAGGAGGAAATGGCAATCCAAGGAAGAATGCAGCACCCGGCAATGCCGTTGGCATCGTTGAAGAGTTCTTCAATAGTTCAATTTCTTCTTCGCCAATATTCTCAAGATGGTCTACACTTAATGCCTTCGTCCTCACCCCGACCTGCACGCCACCGGAACGATTCAGTTGGTTCGCATGGATGCGTGGCTTCAAACCAAAGCGCTTTCCTTCTTCGACAATTCGTTCTGTCTCCGCTTCGGAAAAAAATCCCTGTTCGCAAAAGACATCGATGTAAGACGCGAGCTTTTCTTCCGCGACTGCGGGAATCATTTCCTTAATTATCGTATCAATGTAGTCTTCCTTTTTTACGCCAGACGGAACAGCATGCGCGCCAAGAAAAGTCGTCTTCACCGTCAACGGAGTTTCGCGGCCGATTCGTTTGGCCACGCGCAGCATCTTCAATTCGTCTTTCAACGTGAGTCCGTATCCACTCTTAATTTCCACCGTTCCTGTACCGCTGCGGATAATCTCATTTGCTCTTGGAATTGATCGATCGAACAGTTCATCTTCGGAAATGTTTTGAAGTTTCCTGGCGGAATTTAAAATTCCTCCGCCTTTCGCAGCGATCTCGGCATACGTTGCGCCTTTGATCTTCATCACAAATTCCTCCTCGCGTGTTGCAGCAAATACAAGATGGCTATGGGAATCGACAAAAGAAGGAAATACAAAACATCCGGAAGCATCGATTACCTTCTTAGCATTTTGACTGGCCAGGGAGGTCATTGTACCATAGCCAGAGATCCGGTCACCGGAAATCGCGAGATAAGCATTTTCAACCACAGGTAGCTCACTCATCGCTGGGCCTGCTACGCGCTCAAGATTTTCATCTCGGACCTGCACAAGGCCTTTAATGTTGGTGATGAGAAGGTCGGGAGTTGATGACAAGGCGGATAATGGTTACTGGGTGAACAAAGCAAAGGATTAATGATCAATGACCAAAATCCAAAAAAACAAAAAACAAAAAACAAAAAAAGCACCGGATCCTGAGCCATCTCGCTTCGCGGGATGGCTCAGGATCCGTAATAATTTATCGGGGTTTTATTTTCCGAACGACTCAACCTTGTAGTCAAGATTGGTTCCGTAAACCGGGAAGCTGATTTTGAACATCGCGAAAAACGATCTTCCAGCAATACTTGGACGGTAGCCGATCTCGCCACCGTATGACCAGCTGAGCGTACGATTGAATCGCCCATCAATACCAAGGCGGAAGCCGATGTTTTTGGTTTTAATCGCACTTGTTGAATACACGTCCGTACTTAAACGGTTTCCTTGCGCGTCTTTGCTGGTGTACACTACGTCATCAATGGTGACAGAAGGAGAATACAGTATATCGGCAAACACCGTGAACATACCATCGTCAACACCTTCTTCAAATTTGTCGAAGTGGACGGCAACGTTTCTGAACCACGACATCGATCCACCGATGTATAAGCCTTTTGAAGAGATGTTTGAAAAAGCATCTACTGCTTCCATCTCACCACTCTCCTGGTTAAACTCTTCTACGGCAAGCGGAACATCCCCGCTCACTAAAGCAGTGTTGTCAAGTCCTTGCGCTTCCAGTGCGCGTGTCAATTCGGTAGAGCTATCCCACATGATTCCGCCAAGGCGAACACCATATATTTTACGGACTTTGCAAGGCACTTCAGCATTCAGCGGAACGCGTGACGCCCAGCGATTGCCTTTGTAGCTCGCTTTGTATAAAACCATCTTGGTTTTCGAAGCCTGTTCGAAATCCTTCACGTGGTATGTTCCACCGATCTCGTAATAGTTATAAACCTCCGCACGATTGTCAACATCGCTGTTGTTCATGGAGATATCGCGCGCGAAGTCAAAGAATTTCCTCCCGTATGTTTTCCGGAAATGCGCCTTAATGCTGAACTTATCCTGGTGGTAATAAATCGCTTCAGCGCCAAAGCCAGCGTTAACGTTCGTTACAAACAACTCGCCATAAATGGGCTGAAATCCAACAAAAAGCTTATTCACCGAATAAGGCTCATCGTAGATCTCCTCAAACGTTACGGGAGTTTTATCTTTTCTTTCCTGCGCAAAAAGGTTGGTAGCTACCAACATCGCAGCCGTAAAGACTAAAAAATGGTTTTTCATAGCTCAGGTATCGGCTAATATCCAGTAAAAATACGAAATATCTTGTTAAGTAGGAACAAGGTGAACCGTGTTAAGCCTTACCCGCCTCAAGCAATTGCTTCAGCGCCTTCAGTTCTTTCATCACCTGCTCACGTTCTTCGAGCTTCTTCGCAACCTCGGCCTCTTTACGTTTGCGCAGCGTGATGTCCTCGAACATCCCAAGGATCGCCACGACATCTCCATCCTGATTAGCAATCGGCACCTTGCTGGTAAGCACCCACGACTCTTCTCCTTCACTGTTAATATTTACTTCTTCAATATCCAGCTTAGCCTGCTTCTTGCGCATCACTTCGAGGTCATCTTTCCGGTATGCATCAGCCTGCGCACTCCACGCCATATCAAAGTCAGTCTTTCCAATGAGTTCATCAGGTGATTTGGCTCCAGCCACATTCGCGAAGATTTTATTGCAGCCCATGAACCGGAGTTCCTTATCCTTCCAGAAAATAGCTCTCGGAATATTGTCAACGATTCCTTGTAACGTGGCCTGCGACTCACTCAATTTCTTTTCCTGCTTGCGAAGTACATCGGCCTGCTTTTGAGATTGTTCAAGTTCGCGCTCAAGAATGCCCTGCTTGCGCCTCATTTCCTCCTGTGTCGCCTCGAGCTCTTCCATGTTCTGGCGGATCTCTTCCTCCTGGGATTTCATTTCTTCCGCTTGCTGCTGAGTTCTTTCGAGCAGGATTCGCGTTGTATCGTTTACACGCACATTTGAAATAGTGGATGCGATGCTTTCGGCTAGCTTCTCAACAAGTTCAATTTCATAATCCTGGAACTTATTGAAGGATGCCAGTTCGAGTACTCCGTAAATCTTGTCGTTCACTTTCAATGGCACGATCAACAACGCATTTGGGTTTGCTCCCCCGAGCCCGGACGTGATGCTGATATAATCGGATGGGACTTCTGTCAAATAAACACGCTCGCCTTCAAGAAAGCACTGGCCGACAAGACCCGATCCAATGTCTACTTTTTTGGTCAGAAACTTCTTCCGCTCAAATGCATAGCAGGCGGTAAGCTCAAGGAACTTCGCATCCTCGTTGTCCTCATTCAGAATGAAAAGCCCGCCCTGGTTTGACCGGGTGTACTTCACCACAAATTTGATGATGTTGTCATACAATTCGGTCGAGTTTGATGTGGATGACCGGAGAATTTCTCCGATTTGCGCAAGACCGGACGTACTCCAGTTCCGCTTGCGATCATCATCAGCGTTTTTCATCAACTTGTCGCGCATGGTGACAAGTGTGTTAATTAAGTTGTCGCTTTCAGACTTGCGCTGAAGTTCGATGGCGTAATTGCCGGCTGAAACGGCTTCAATAAAAGTCGTCAAGGTTGTTACACGCTCACTCTCTTCCTGGAGCTTAAGCGTATTTTGTTCTTCCATCAGATCGTTCCCCTTTTGAAGGCGGAAAACAAGGAACGTGAGAATCGAGAAAGTGCCCAACACAAGAGCGCTGGTCACCCATGACAATGTGTTCAGGTTGTTGGTATCGGCTTTCACATTCGAACGGACGTGCTCGACAAGCTTATCCATCGATTTTTGAAACGCTTCGTATCGATCATCAAATAATTGGTCAAGATTCCCGCCTGCTTCTTCACCTGATCCGGAACTTGCCTGATGGGCTGCCCAGCGTTCTTTAGCGGCATTTGTAAGATTATCGATGGCAACAATGGATTCCTTTAATATAATGCGCGTCTCTTCATCATTGGTTTTTATGAAATCGCCAATCTCTGTAGTTTGGCCGTCATAGGCGCCTTTCAGAATGTTCTGGCTGGACGTGAATAATATAAGTACATCCCTTTCAAAATTGATGGAGTTATCCCCCGCCATTAATTCTTCAAACCAGAGGTGCGCCTTTGTCGTGCGATTCTTAATATTATCACCCAAAGTGATGTAGGGAAGATTTTTGTTGTACGTATGGATGGTATTTCGCTGAACATAAACAATCAGAAATACGGTGATCACTCCAATAGCCGCAAAGATGAGCGTGTATCGGAGGGCACGGGTTAGCTTCATAGCGATCGGTTTAGCATTTTGGATGAAGGACAAGATTCAAAATTATTTAAATCTATCGTAAAATATTGAATGTCTAGGGATAAGGACCAGCCAGCTAGACGCTCAAAGCACGCGCAGAGCGTAAGGTTTGAAACCAGTTTGTCGATAATGCGATCGATTTACCCGGAAGTTGTTGCTTAGATTTGCGGAGAATGGTGCAAGCGGCACTAGCACTCCTGTCTCGCGGCTTTGAAAATCAAAATTTTTGACTAGCGGATAGCCCGAAAAAACAATTTTCGGTTACCTTGCCGACCTTTCATATTGGAATTCGACTGGAATAAGTGGAGTGTAAGTATTCAGCTTTTTTTTCGATTCTTTATGGAATTAAAGATCAGGCTGCATCTCTAGTGTAAATTGAACATGAAACAGGCAGGTGTGGCGTAATCTTTTTCAGAAGGGTTTAGTTGTTCAAATTTTAAGTCAATGAGTTTCGAAGTTCATTTCATGAGTATACTGGCGTTTTTAGACTCTTTCAACCCGGAAACGATAATTCAATACGGAGGATTGAGTCTGCTTCTGCTGATAATCTTTGCAGAAACCGGTGTATTCTTTGGATTCTTCCTGCCGGGGGATTCATTGCTTTTTGTAGCAGGCTTGTTGGCTGATACGGAATACCTGGATGTAAACGTCACGTTATTGATCGTCCTCCTGATCATTGCAGCGGTAAGCGGCTCTACAGTTGGGTACCTGACTGGTCGATGGGCCGGGAAATTCCTGGCAAACAGGCCAGACAGCATCTTCTTTAAGAAAAAATATTTGGATGTGACGCAGGCATTTTATCAGAAACACGGGATGATGGCGTTTATTCTCGGACGATTCCTACCAATTGTTAGGACATTTGTTACAATCATTGCGGGGATGGTAAAGATCGACATGCCAAAATTTGTTTTCTTTAACTTTTTAGGGGCTACGATCTGGATAGTTGTCATGGTTTTGTCAGGCCACTTCCTGGGTAGGTTGTTTCCCCAGATCACAATGTATCTTGAAATCATAGTAGTAGGGATGATTCTGGTATCCGCTATTCCGGTTATCATCACTTACTTTAAAAACAGAAAATTATTAGCGAAGGAATAAAAACAATGGGGCAATTTCCAACCTTTATAAAGCGAAGGGCGCAGGAATAGCTCAAAATGGTCGAAAATTGGAAGATTTAATTTTGCACTTAATGTCAAAAACAGCATTTTTAACGCTTTCTCATTACTTTTGCCAACTAAACATAACTATAAACCTAAAATCTAATTAATCATGGCACAGAAATCCGGTTCTTCACTTGGAGATAGTCTTAAGTCAACCTTCGCAGCGATTGTTATTCCTCTGGAGATTGTTATCGCGTTCCTCATTTATTTCTATGTTCTTGGCGATCCTCAAAACTTTGAAGGTGGAGATCCGTCAGGTCACCCTATCTCAGAAGGATGGCGCAGCTGGTTGGGCGTAATTTATAAGGGCCGCGTAGTTGTTGCCGTACTTATTGCGCTTTTATTAATGGTATTGACTTTTGGAATCGAGCGTCTCATTACCATCAGCAGTGCAACCGGTCGTGGAAGCATCAAGAAGTTCGTTACGAAGACAAGAGCAGCCCTTGCTAACAATCAAATCACTCAAGCTATCGCGGAATGCGACAGACAACGTGGTTCAGTTGCCGCGGTGGTAAAAGCTGGTCTGTTGAAATACAATGAATTGTCTAAGACATCTGCAATCGAACCTGAAAGAAAAGTATTGCTTGTTCAGAAAGACATCGAGGAAACAACTCAGCTTGAAATGCCTATGCTGCAGAGAAACCTTGTTATCATCGCGACAATCGCTTCGGTAGCAACGTTGATGGGTCTTCTCGGAACGGTAACAGGTATGATCGCGGCCTTCCGCGCTATTGCAACTTCAGGTGCTCCAGATGCCGTTGCTCTTTCGAACGGTATCTCTGAGGCGCTTATCAATACAGCGTTGGGTATCGGAACATCAGCACTTGCGATCATTTTCTACAACTTCTTTACAAGCAAAATTGATGAGTTGACATACGCGATTGACGAAGCAAGCTATAGCATCATTCAGAACTTCTCTGCATCGCAAGGTGTTAATCCTCCATCAGCACACTAGTTAACAACCTAAAAAAAGTTGTTATGCCTAAAGTAAAAATGAAACGAAGTTCACCATCCATCGACATGACTCCGATGGTGGATCTGGCCTTCCTGCTGGTAACATTCTTTATGCTTACCGCAGCGTTCAGACCTCCGGAGCCGGTGGCAGTGGACACACCAAAATCTGAATCGGAAATTCCGCTTCCTGAACGTGACCGTATGATCATCACGGTCGCAAAAGACGGAAAGGTATTCTTCGACATGGATAATCAGGGAGGTCGCAGAGAAGCGCTTCGCCAAATGGGTGAAAAATACGGAGTGAATTTCTCTGCCGAACAGGTCAACAATTTTGCGGTAATGGCTGGTTTCGGAGTACCGGTTCAACAGCTGCCTCAATTTCTTGACATGTCGCCAGACGAACGCGGTCAGGTTACTCAGCCAGGCATTCCTGCCGACTCTGTCAACAATGAGCTGGCCGACTGGATTGTATTCGCCCGTTTAACTAATCCAAGCAAAATGCGTGTTGCCGTAAAAGGTGACCGTGACACGAACTATAAGGTTGTAAAACAAGTTGTTTCTACACTCATCGACAGACGGATTTTGAGATTCAATCTCATCACGGGTCTGGAG